>JAUWTM010000026.1 GCA_030614715.1 Planctomycetota bacterium | reverse complement strand
GAGAAGGCAAATTATCCACCATCACATGAAAGAGACCCGATTATTAAACAGATTGGTTATACAGCGTAGTTACAGAATAATTCGCAATCCGGCCTCGTTTTCAGCCGAGAAGACGAACGTGTCGTTCGAGTCCAGACCGTCAGGACCACCGGTCGATATGTTGCCGACACGCTGGATGCTGCCGGGATTCGTGACATTCAGGACCTCGACATCGTTGATGTTGGTCCCGAAGTACATGTACCCGTTGAACGGTGTGACATCTGCCGCGTACCAGCCGACCTGTGACAGGTAATTGCCAATCTGGCTCGGATTTGCAGGGTCGGCAAGTGAGAATATCTTCATCCTCGACGCATACCAGTACGTAACATACAGCCTGTCGCCGATCGCATCGACCTCATATGCATAGTTGGTTCCAACCGTGCTTGTGTGAGCCGGCGCGGACGGGATTGCCAGGTCGAATACCCTGAGTTTCTGGTTTGTAGCAACGTAGAGATAACCATTCGCGATGTCCATTCCATAGCCTACGTTTCCCGAATCGACGGTTGGATACGTCACGGGAGATTCAGGATCGGTGACATCAACCGGCAGGATATCGTTGCCCGAGTTGCTGACGTAGCACCAGTTCCCGCTCACGGCCGCATCCAGCGCTGAGGGGAACGGTACAAGGCTCAGCTGCTCGGCACCGCTGACACCATCCGGATCGATAATCAGTAGTCCGTTAGCACATGCTGCGTATACGTAAGTGCCATCGTATTCCGCACTCGTGACCGCAGGTGCGTAGATGATATCCGTCCAGTACGGGTCGGTGGGATCACTCACATCGATAGTCAGCAGGCCGCCATTATAATCCGCAAGGAATACACGGGGATTGTCGGGATCGACCGCTACTTCCCAGGCACTTCCGGAGCTGTTGAACGTGCTGATAATCTGCGGTGCTGTCGGGTCGCTGACGTCCGATGGTATCACTGCCATGTAGTTGGGGTTCTCCTCTTCGTTGCCCGCCTGATCCTCCGCCCTGACAGCAACGTAAAATTCCTGGTCGTTAACAAGACCGTTTACCTGCCAGCTGTAGTCGTAACTGCCACCACCCGATGTATTGACTGCAGCCGCCTTGTTTGCTGTAGCGAAATCGAACGGGAGTGAGTCGGACCAGTACACGTTGTAAACCACCGGGGGAGTGAGAGGATCACTCGCCGAATTCCAGTATAATTTCGCTGCCTCGTACTTAGAATCAACGTCCTGAACTCCGACCTCGCTATCCCAGGTCGGGGCATCGACATCGACACCCACGCTGTACGGGCCGAAGTACCTCGGGAACTCCTCCTTGGGCACTTCCAGACCTTCTATAGTCTGAACATCCTTGTAACTGGTCAGTGCAAGCTGATATTGGGCGTTTTCGGTTATTCCGGCCAGATCGATCGTTATGAAAAATCGCTCAGGGCTGTCAGCGAAAGTTATCTGTTCATTGATATCGTCCAGTACAGCACGGTTGGTGCCGTTAAATGAGGCATTGGCTACATACCTATCATCGGTACCGAAAACCTTGTCACCATCGGCGTCGCGGAACAGGCGAAGCTCATCGAGCGCATACGGGGGCATTGAACCTGTCTGGCTGAAGATCAGCTCTTTGAGGTTTACTCGGAACCCGACATCGAACTCCACCCAGCCGAGATAGACGTTGTTACTCGCCATGTGGACGAATCCCGGATCGTTCGAGCCGTTATTGATATTGATGTAATTCTCAACTTCCATGATCGTCAGAGTATAAGAGGTTGAATCCCCGAGATTTACCGGGAAAATCCTGATGTAATAGGTCTCACCGGCGAGGCATTCAGCACCGACAATCTCGTGCGTGTTATTGCCATGATTTTCGATCGTGGACTCTTCCACAAGGTCCTCAGGCAGCATTCCGGGAGCATCGTAGATCTGCAGGTCCAGGTTCTCACCGTACGTGTAGATATCCAGATCGACCGCGACAAAACCGTCGAGACCGGCAGTGAATTTGTACAGGTCCTCGGTATCGTCGTAGTAACCATGATCCGATGCATACAGGCTGTCAATAACTATCCCTTCGTGCGGAGCCACATCGACGAATCCGTTTCCGTCCTCTTCAGCAGCGTAACGGTCTGAGCCGTAGACTGCACGGATGACATTGACTCGACCGTAGCCGGTTTCAATGTCGTATCCCGGTCCATGAAGGTCATCGGAGGTGTATGTCATCCTGTCGCGGAGCCACTCTGCGGTCTCACCCGGATAGTATCCCCTTAAAAGAGCGTACGCACCGGCGACCATCGGGGTCGCGTTGGACGTACCCCCGAAAAAGAAGTCACTGGCGCCGGACCAGTACTCATCGGGTCCGCCACCGTAGGTCGTGATGTAGTGCTCACCGAACGCAACGACCTCCTGACCGTTTCCGTAGGTAGAACCCCATCCGAAGCCGGCGCCGATTGATATACGGACCTCATCGATCGGGTCGTAATCCCATGCCTGGCTGAACGGGCTGGTTCCACCGACCTTTACCACGCTGGGCCACGAACATGGGTAGTAGATGGGTTGCCCTTCAGTATTTCCGGCGCCTGCAACAAGGATAAGACCGTCTGCCCAGGCATTGTCCATCGCCAGCTTCATCAGCTCGGCATTGGAGGAAGAAATGAAGGACATAGTGATTATGTGAGCCCCGTGATTGACAGCATATTCAACACCCTCGATCACCGCAGACTGGAAACCCGTGTTGAAAGCGATCCGGATTCCCATAATTTTTGTCGCTGGCGCGATGCCAGAGCATCCAAGATCGTTATCCTGCGTTGCCGCCACTACTCCTGCGCATGCGGTGCCGTGATAATTCTGATTGGCGTTATACTCGGTGATATCGTTGTCATCCTGATCGGTATCCCAGCCGTAGATGTCGTCAATGTACCCGTTTTCATCATCATCGATACCGTTGTCCGGTATCTCGCCTTCGTTGACCCACATATTTTCAATCAGGTCCTCGTGCCACCACTGTACGCCGGTGTCAATGACGCACACGACAATATCTTCACCACGGGTATCGCCCCAGACAGCGCTTGCGCCAATTTTCGACGGTCCGAACTGCTCCCATACGTTGGTTCGGGGATCTTCGTCGTAATCGGTATCGTTCTCCCAGAACGGGTCGTTGGGAAAATAGGGTGCATCGATCATCCGTACGGTGTAGTTCGGTTCAGCGATTTTTACTTCCGGAAGAGCCTTCAGTTCATCAGCCTTGGCTGGAACAGGTGTGTCGTCAAGAATGCTGAGTCTGTATACGGTTCCGAAACTCGTCGGGATTATCCTGATCACACCAAGTCCATTCTCTGAAAGAAGGTTTGCGACAGTTGAGTAACCACCGGTTGGGACGCTGCCGTCCGTTTCAGTGGGGACCACCCAATCTTCCAGGAGGATCAGGACTTCGTCAGCCGCATACTCCGGGATCGCCTCAAGGCTGTATCCGGGGTATGGGAGACCGTCCGCCCCTGGAGTGTCGGTTGCTCCGGTAACTGAATTGTCAATTTCAGATGAGGGGACAATCGGGCTGCCACCGTTGCATGAGACAACAAAAAATCCTGCTATCATCACGATGCAGGCTAACTGGACCGAACGGGAATACCAAATCATGTTAAAACCTCAACGCTAAAGTGTTCATTCAAAACTGGGACCATTATAAACGATTTCGACTGATTTTTGTAATTCATTAATGGGTGATAACGTATTGATCTCGCAACTAAAATCCTTTGGACCGGTCATATATGATGAAAGGCAGGTGAGTATCGATGGGAAATGTATTATCTATCACATGGAATGTGTTCTGGATCATCGCTTTTCTCCTCTGGCTCGGTGTGATCGCCTGGATATTCAACGATGCCGAGGAAAAAGGCCATATGGGCTGTCTATGGGCGTTTATCCTTGTCGCGACAGGTCCAATCGGGATGGCTGTTTACCTGCTTTTCTTCCACGGAGTCACTGCTTCAGGTAACAGGCACTCACCACGTCAGGCTGAGGACCTCCGGCTAAGATCGATCTACCGTAAACCTGCCGGAGGCTCCAATGATCCCGACCGCGCTGCCGGTCACACGCTGCCGATCGCGATGGGTGCTGAAGGTGACCCGACGTTCCGTGACGAGGACCTTGAACTGCTGATCAGGGCTGGGATGCTGGTTGAAGCACGAGAATATCTCGAGGAAATGAAGGCTGTCGCCCGTGAGATGAACGACATGAAGGGTTTGGCCAATTATTCACGTTACGACAGGAAGGTCGCCCAGGCCGGGGCAACTCCGGATATAAAAACCAGGCGTGCAAAATATTAAAAAAATAATTGCGTGTATTAATAGACAATTGTGGTAGTTATTCGATAAAATTAGTGCCGGGAGGTGACTCTCATGGAAATTGGCACTGCGTTCGACAGCACGTTAACCACAATTCTGATGATAATTCAACTGGTCATCTGTGCATGGGTGTACATCGACGCACAGGACCGCGATCAGGTCGGTGTTCTTTGGGCATTAATCTGCTTCGTACTGCCGATTATCGGCCTGGCAATCTACCTGCTGATATTCCATACGGGCCAGGGGAAGGCCCACCAGGCGATTAACCGTAACGAAGAATTCCAGCTGCGGTCAACGCATCGACAGAGCCTGCTGCCCAAATCGAAAGCACCCCCGCCCAGACATCAGGCACGGCAGCCTGAGAATGAGTCAATACCGGATAATGAGTTTTACGATGAGGAACTCGACCGTCTGATAAGTGAGAGTAGCTTCAGGAGCGCTCGGGAGTACCTGAGGGACATGATCGAGATGGCAAAAGAGATGCGCGACTCCCAGATGCTGGCTAACTACGAGCAGTACAATGCCAGGATCTACCGCGGTGAATCGGGCAACCCTCCCGGGAAGTCTTCTTCCAGTCGTTACGGTATTGGTTGACCTCGACTTACGACAAAAACTTTGAAGGTTAGCGGCAGGCTTGCATGCCTGCCATTCTTGCTTTAGCCTTGTGAATTATATGGAGATGACCAACAGGGAACGCTTTCGCGCGTGCATGGATTTCAAACCGGTCGACAGGATGCCTGTCATCGAGCCGTTCGTCTGGTGGGACCTGACACTGGAACGAAGGTACTCAGAGGGTCTGCCGAAGGATGTCGATCCAGTGGAATTTTTCGGCCTTGATCCTCATCACCAGAAATGGATAGGCCCGGGCCCGAACGATAATCCGGAAAGGGATGACGGGGAGTGGGATGTCGACTCATTCGATAAGTACGAACTGGCTAAAACACACTTTTATCCGGTACGGGCATTCGATCCCGACGAGATAAAATTTCAGGCGGGAAGGCACGAGAGCGGTGAAATTTTCTCATGGATCACGGTTGAGGGATTTTTCTGGTTCCCGCGCGAGCTGTTCGGAATTCAGAGGCATCTGACGGCGTTCTACGAACACGCTGAACTGATGCATGCGATCAACCGTGACCTGCTTAAATACAATAAGCGTGTTATCAGCGAGTACTGCGGGATCATGGTGCCGGACTGGATGACAATCGCAGAGGATATGTCCTTCAACACGGGCTCGATGATCGGCACGGATCTTATCAACGAGTTCATGCGTCCGTATTACCTGGATCTGCTCGCGCACGCACGTGAATGCGGAATCTCGAACATCCTCATGGACACTGACGGCAATCACTCCGACATCATCTCACTTTTCCACGAGGAAATCGGCATCGACGGTTTCGTTCCGTTCGAACGAAACTCGGGACTTGACCTCCAGGCCGTGCGAAAGGAATATCCCAGACTCAGAATTATCGGTGGATTTGAAAAACGCGCGATGTCTGGATCAGAAGAGGTGCTGGTGCAGGAATTTGAGTCCGCTCTGCCTGTACTCAGGCAGGGAGGGATAGTGCTCGGATGCGATCATCAGACACCACCACAGGTGTCAATTGAACAGTACAAACGATATGTGCATTACCTTATAGAGTATGCCTTAAAAGCTGCTACGTAATTACTATCCCCACCAGGTTTCCATTCTCTCTCTTAAAGTATGTAAATCAAGCATCAAGCCCGGGATATATCCGGGTGATGGTCACGAGGTGCGTTATGAGTAAGACACTTCAACTCCTCCTGATATTGATGATTTCGCTTCTGGTTGGCTGTTCGATTGCCGGAGCCCCGACGTACCCATACGGTGGAGAGTACGACGGCGGGTATGGCGGTGGTTACGATGGCGGATATGATGGTGATCCCTACAAACCCCCTGATTATGATCCATACGATTTCGCGCGTGAGATCGAGGGGACCTGGGAGGGTTTCATGTGGGAGAATTACCGGTCCGACCATGCTCCACTTGGTAAAAAACCGATGGCCGTACGAATAACTCGCGCAGGAATTAACCTCGTGAAAGTGAACGTCCTGGTAGATGGACGTCCGGCAGGTTCCGACAGCTCGAATGTATCACCGGGCGGTTGTATCGGAGTGAGTACTGATGATTGCCGCCTGTCCGGATGCTTTGGATCCAGCAGTGCAAACGGCAACGTTGATCTTGATTGGGACGAGAAAATAAAAAACCAATATACGGGGGATGTTGAAACGTACCATGTACACATCTCCGGAACTTACACGCTGGGTCTCACGAGAGGTTCACAATGGGACGCCGCGTTTGAGTTATTCGACACTTATGGCGACGGGATCTGGGATCTGCCGGATGATGTCTGGGAAGAGGCGAGTAGAGAGGGTCTTGCACACCTTGCTGCCATAGAAGATACGTTTCTTAGAGCACCGATTGAATAAAAACAGCCACCGAAATGGTGGCTGACGTATAAGCCCCTTGTCGGCCTTCGGTTTGAAGGTCAATTCAGAAATTCTATTCAGGAATCGAATGGTTTTTTAAGCTGTGGACGGATCAGGTTCTGTCCAGTCCCATCCCTCTAACCATTCATCCCAGTCGATGCCATCGATCCTCTGGAAGACATCCCAATCATCCCAGACCATATCGATGGTCATCAGGACTCCGTCCCACGTATAATGGATCCCCTCAAGCCATTCATCCCAGTCAATACCATCAAGCAGGGGCTCCGGATGGTCGGCGATTGCAGTGTTTGACGTATCGGATGCAAAAGCCGAGTTGCAGAGCACGGCAGTAAACGTGCTTGATAGCAGTACCGCCAGGCTAAGGGCGATGATTACGTATCGCATCTCTGGCACCTCTTAATCCAGCCAGATCCAGCGATCAGGAAACTCCCCCAGCCGCGGGGCAGGAAGATTGCATTCCCGATCCACTGTATCCCGGATCGCAGTTTCTTGCTTTTTCATGTGTTAAACACTCACTGACATCCCCTTCAGGGGGATAAAATCAACTTAACTTGTATCAAATTAATTTAAGAAATACAAGACCTGATTAAGCTTGTAGTGAAATTAAATTTAATCTATATATAGGCGTCTTAATCAGGTTGAACACTGTTTAATATCGGATGATTTTGTAAGGGCTTTATAGATAGCGGGAGTATTAAGATAGACACCCGCTGAATACGGGTGTCTTGAAGGTCAATTCTGGTGCCGGAGGTGGGATTCGAACCCACACATAGTTGCCTACGGCAGATTTTGAGTCTGCTGCGTCTACCATTCCGCCACTCCGGCATATTTACGCGATTAATTCTACTCTCTCAGGGCGTTTTTCGCAATTCCATTTTTTTACACTAAAACGCTGATTCCTGCTATACTTCCGGCGATATTCATTGTCTTATCAGGTGTCACATTGCCCGATTATATGTAGCCTGGAGATACAAATGCGACTGATTTCGACCTTATTTTCACTATTGATCATTGCTTTCGTTTCAATTGCGGTTATCTCATGTACCCCAACCGCCGAGACAGAGCCAGTGTCCGATGGGCAAACAATCGACACTCAGGCAGGCGAAAATCCGTACCAGGGTGCTGAGACCCTTGCGAGACGGGCGATTCTGTACGACATTGCACATCAGGGCGGAGACCTTGCCCCTTTCTATGCTCCAACTGAGGCAATCGATGACATCGAGGTCCCCCGTCTTGCGCAGGAATTGAACCGACTGTGGTGGTCGATACCCTGGGCAACCGCAGGCTTAAATCCGCTGCCGGCAACTGTAATTACCGCGCTCGAACAGGACGTATTTCCGTTGATAGAAGTGCGGCTTGATGAGACAGATGAAGAGAATGGGTGGGTAATGTTCACCGTTGGATATAATCCCGACATCATCAGGGTCTTGATCGCGAATGCACATTCTGAATGGCTGGTTGAGGAACGTCAGATCTATCTTGCGGGTTTCCTCGAAAGCTGTATACACGTATATTGCGTAAGATTGGCAGGGGAGTGGAAGATCATGACTCACAAACTCCCATGCGGAGATGGTGTCGATCCCCCGACGCCACCGGAGGCTCCGGCTGATATGTACGTGGATGATATCGAGGAACCAGTCGGCGAGAACTAGTTCAGGATCGTACAAATCGATAAAAAAAAACGGATTGGAGTTAACGAGCAGGCATCGCTGCCTGTTTTTTTTACAGCTCCTCGCGGTCGGCGATACGTCGAAGGATCAGAAATTCATTATTTTCGAACAGGCTTACGGCTGGTCCCATGGTAAGTCGGTGAATCAGGACACCGTATGCAATCGCGACCGGCATCAGGATGTATGAAAGCCAGTGGAGTCCGAAAAGCGCCGGCAGTACTACAATCGCGCCAGCAGGCACGAACGCTATCGATAAAGCGAGTACTACTCCCATATTGACAAGGGAAAGGATGAGCGTGGTGCGAAGTGTAAACGATGGTTTATCGAGTGGCATCCAGTACGGCCAGATAGATGACGTGAAATTTCCAGCAGCCAGGATCAACAGGAACATTGTTAAAAGCAGGCTGAAAACCGCAAAGAATGTGAATGCCGACGGAAAAAACACAAGTGCGAGCGCAGCCACGATAAGTGAATCGAAGAAAAACAGTCCCGCGAAGAAAAGATTCTTGCCCATGAGGAAATACTTCCTCGGGGTAGGGTATGACATCAGTCCACGGATGTTCTGATCCTCAAATCCGAATAGATTTCCCGCAAAAAGGTTAGCCTGTCCGATAACTATGAAAAGTAACACCGCGATCATCGTTATCAATGCAGCCTCCCTGGCCACAGGAGACACTAACAGTCCCGATTCAGGATCGAGATTCCACTTCATCGCGAACACGATAATGATCGGTGCGATGGAACCCGGAAATATCTTGTAGATCAGAAAGAACGGACTTCTGAGCGCGTATTCGAGCATATCCTTCCTGTAAAGCTCGAAAGCAGTGTGTCCGACGATCGGCACAAGGAGCCTGCTCAGCCATTTGAGCATCGCAGGACCAAACTCTCCCTCACGCACTCTCGACGTGGCTACCCTATGCTTGACGTCGGAATCCAGCCAGAGTGCATGGAGCAGGTAATTCAGAATCAACAGCACTCCGGACCATGTGAAGAATGTCAGCAGCGGGAACGACCTTTCATCCTGATCGTTGTACGTCACCAGTAATGATTTCCAGTCGTTCTCAAGTATCGCACCCAGGGCTATCCCGACAGCTCCGTTGGGATACGGCCTGAAAACTTCGATTCCCTCTGGTCGGAAGAAGATAAACCAGTTAAACCACGATTCCGGGTGCCTGAAATTCCCGAGTGCAAGCAGTATCGACCAGAGCAGCACCATGACCACAATAAATACGCCTATCCTCACTGTGCTCAACCTCGGGAGCAGGACGTACAGTAAGATTGCGAGTGTCTGGCTGGCGAGTACGAGGAAGAAAATGTAGAACAGTATTAATACTAATCCGGCGAGGAACTGCGGGAACGTCGGTCCGGCATATACAAAAGGCGCGAGGCAGGCTGCTAGTGCCGGAAGGATGCTGATATCGAGCATGGAACCGATCTGGTTCGCCCAGAAAATAGACCTCAGGGGCAGGGGATACACCCTGAACCTGTTCAGGTCGTATCCTTCATTCAGGCGGTAACCGAGAATAGACGTTACGAGCCAGAAGACCAGTACTACCGAGCGGATGTCCGTGAAAAGAAGTTCGGGTGGTAAGAAATCGTTTCGAAAACCGAGATACGCAGCATGCCTGAAAAGCCACCAGACGAATCCGGTCCAGGATGCCACGACAAGCATACCGAGGATGGTCTCGACCGATGCGAGAGAGTGACGCATGTACATGCGCCACGTCAGCAGGACCTTCGTGCGTATCAGGTATCCGAGTCCCGGCAATCGACTTCCTCCACAGACTTGGCACCGACCAGAACGAGGAACACGTCCTCAAGAGGTGTCCCCTTACCGCATCCCGCGTCTTTCTGCACATGCTCAAGGGATCCAACCGACAGCAATTTTCCATTGTGGATAATTCCGATCTCACTGCTTACGCGTTCAACGGTCTCCAGTACGTGAGACGTGAAAAAGACCGTGTGGCCCTCGGCAACCATCTGGTTCAACGCGGCACGGATTCGGCTGCCGGTTGTCGCGTCGATCGCGCTGAACGGTTCATCGAGTATGATTAACGGTGGTTTGTGAATCAACGCCGCAGCGAGAGCGGCTTTCTTCTTCATTCCGAGGGAGAACGTGCCCATGTACTGCGACGCGTCAAGGTCAAGCATCTCAATTAACTCGGTACTGCGGTTTTTGATTTTCACCTCCGGAAGCTGGTACATATGACCGATAAAATCCAGGTACTCCCGGGTTGTCATGCGCTCGTAGAGTACTACCTCCTCGGGCATGAAACCGGTATTCGCCTTGGCCTTGAGTGAGTCGCCTGCGATGTCGTGACCCATGATGCAGATTGTCCCGCCCGACGGCTTGAGCAGCCCGACCATTGCGTTGATCGTGGTGGACTTGCCTGCTCCGTTGGGCCCGACGAATCCGAAGAATGTCCCGCGCCTGATTGTAAGATCGAGGTCCTTTACGGCGTACTTGTTATTGTAGCGTTTACTGAAGCCCTTGATATCGATTGCGTGAGAGGTTGAGTCCATAATTATCAGCTTTACGGATCACCAAATTAAAAACATGCTGCTGATTTGATTGTGTCACAAGGCGATGCCTCGCGCAAGAGTGTTAAAAAGCTAAAGTGGTTAATGTCAGCGATGTTCCTGCGTGCCCGGCAGGGGAGGGTTGACAGAATCATCAAATACCAGGGGGATTATTGAGACATCCTGCGAGGTGAGCCCCCTTCCTTTTCCACGAATCCCTTGATTTTCAGTTCCTTATCAAGAGACGCGTAGCCCTTTTCCCTGTCGTCCACAAAGTCAATGTACGGAATTCCTGAGACCGCAAGCGTCGGACCCATGTCCTTGAACCTCAGTAACAGTACCGGTGTGCCGATCTCCTTCGAGAACGCAAGCTCTTTCATGGTCCATTCGGACTTCTTCCAGTCGGGTGAAAGAATCGCAAGCGTGAGCTTGGCACCACGCATTACGTCCTCGAGCTCCATGTTCAGGTTGGTGTGATAATCCCTGGAGCTCTCCTGGTATTCCCAGTACGGGTAACCTTTCCGGTTAAGGTATTCCTTGACCTCAGTCATGAAGGGCGTGTCTTCAGCGCAGTAGCTGAGGAAAATGTACGTTCCTTCACTGGAAGGATCGGTGATGTCGAACTTTGCGGACGGGGGTGGACCTACGAGGGCGTTAACAAGGTTACCAAGGGCTTCCTCGTAGTTATTTGTGAAGTCCAGCCTTTCTGCTATCGGTGTCGACTTTGTATCGACATTTATGCCGAACTTATCTATAGCGATAAGGTAGATCGGGACTTCCGCACGCTGGGCGGCCAGGATCTCGGCCCTGACGAGATTTGACCGTACAGAAGCCTGGCTGCAGATGAAAAGGAAACTTGTGGCGGATTTTATCGCCTGCGAGATACCGATCGTGTACTTGCTGTCTGTTCCAACTGCCTTGCTTGCATCGTAAAAAACCGACAGTCCCGCTGCTTTCAGGTCTTTCCTGAGCCTGTCTGCGAAAGCCTGGTCTTCCTCGATATTACAGATGATCAAATAATCTTTCATCCAGATTCTCCTGCGTCCCTCATAACCAGATATCCCAGTGCTTCACCTTAATACAGAAAACTTTACTCAACTAATCTTTCCCATCCTTTAGTATCTTTTTAATTTCGTGAATACGTTCGGCAGCTTCCTTCACCTGGTCGTATGTAAGCATTTCGTCAGCAGGATAGCATCGCATGACAAGATCGCGAGCTATCTTGAGCAGCATTATTTTTTTGAACTTTTTGTGATGATGACCATGTTCGTGCTCGTGTTTATCCATCTGGCCTCCTTGTTAAGTACAGTGTAATTACGATTCTATATAAAGAAACCATTCAGGTCAACAGGAAATACCGCATCAATTAGTTCGCCAGGCCCAGTCCGGAGCGTAATCATGTACGGAATATAACGTCGCATAATAAGTATTATGTAGTAAATTCCCGAATTGAGCCTGAATCATCTCCTCCCTGCTTGAAAATACCGTATGCGCAAAATATCGAGGTATTGACACTTTAGATCGTATTAAATATCATTCGGACTACAATGCCCGAATGGTTAAATGACATGCCTGACTGGCTTCACTGGTCCCTGATAATATTCTTCGGGATCGTGTTTACAGAGCACATCCTAACAAGAGCTAAATCACGGAACAAATAGAGCCTAAGACGGTTCGTCCTTGTCGTCGTCTTCCCACAATCGTTTCTTCGCATCGAGAAGCCGTCCGAGCGACCCCGGGTCGTCCGGTTCCTGAGGCTTGCGTATCCTGCGAGTACGTTTTGGCGTACCGGGAGGTTTCGGCTCAACAGTTGACGTGGGTTTTCCCTGTGCCAGAATTTTCTGGATCCGTTCCTCCAGTTCAAGCTCCTGTTCGTCCTGAGGTTCCGTATCTGCGCTGAGACGGTACTGTTGTTTGATTTTTTTGAGCGCATCGATGTGAGTCGGGCTCTCACGGTCAAATTTTCTAAGGAGAATAGCGTTTCTTACCGAATTAACCACCTTATCCCTCACGAACGCCACAGATTCACCGGTCAGGCTGAGCCGTCTGACCGCGATATCGAGCGGTAACAGGATGATTGCGGCCATCAGAAGGTAGTACCAGAGCTCGAAAAACCGTGCGATTGGCTGGTTTGTGTGACGGAACACCTCGGCAGGCGACGCAGCGAGGGTTCCTCCCGTAATATCGCATAACTGCGACAGAAGGAATAAATTCGGACCGCTGGCTTCATACTCAGGCGGGTAGCTGACCGAGAATCCGGACCTGACCTGGTCTATTACCTCCCCTTCACTGTCCTCCTGGAAGACATTGACCTGGTACGAACCGATGTCGGTAGAGTCCATCGACGCTTCATACCGTCCGGGAGCGACCTGGAAAAGGTTGAGCTCAACTAAGTCGGTGTCAGGAAGCACCACGTTCGCCCTGATGTTCGCATCAGTGATCATTTCTCCGTGAACATCGATGGCGTCAACCGAAATATATGCCTTTCCTCCACGGAAATAGACGTTGGGGACGAGATTTCCAGCCATCTCGCCGCCCACGAGCCACCTGACTGTCTGGGTCCACAATTGATCGTATCCCGGCCACGATATCCATCCCGCTGCCCAGTGAGCTTTTGCATCCGATGTGAAAGCGAGTGACCGTCCCAGCCCGTACTGCCAGTAAGCGAGCAGCGGGTCGACCTTGTGTGTTGTCAGGGCTTCAATCGCGCGGGGTTTTATTTCAGTCGAAACGTAGCCAAGCAGCGGAGGTGCCGAATCCCAGTTGACACCGTCCGTGATTGTTGATGGCATGTTTGGTATTGGATAGAAAGGCTCTTCCACAAGCGCCCTGTTGGACATGAGGAACGTTTCCTTGGTGAAAATACGGGGCACAGCCTGGATGCTGTTCGTAAAGTAATGATTCCCCCCACCCTCGTCAGCGATATCCTCCATCAGCTGGACGTTAGCATCGGAACCGATAGAGACGGTTGTCAAAGTGATGTCCGCGTTGTTCATGCGGTTCACGAGACCTTCAAAATCAGCCGGGGCAGTGATACCGTCAGAAAGGACTATCATATGACGGATTCTGGTGTCGGAATATCGTAATGCCTCGTATGCCGCTTCCATACCGGCATAGACGGATGTTCCTCCCCCTGCCCTCATCGTGCCGATCATGGCGAGTATATCTCGCTTATCGGTAAGCTCCTGCAGGGGAACAACCCACTGACCCGCAAAATCAAACGACACAACGCCGACCTGGTCGGTCTGGTCGAGGAGTTCCACAACCAGTTCACATGCGTACTTTGCTATCTCTATCTTTGCTGAACCGCTGTCAACCATCGCCATGCTTCCTGATTTGTCGACAACGAGGACGATGCCAATCGACGGCATGTACTCCTTCTTTGTCAGATCGAGACTTACAGGAAGAACTTCCTCGATGATCGTACGGTAGTAGCCTCCCGGTCCGAATGAATTCTCACCACCTACCATCGCGAAGCCGCCGCCGAGGTCGCGCACGAATGACTGGTACGCTCTCATCGTGTCGGGCATGAGAAGCTCCGCGCCTACATCGCTGAAGAAGACTACATCGTACGGCGCCAGCGCAATGAGACTTGTCGGAAGGCCTGAGATATCGCGGAATTCGGCCTGTATCCCCTCCTCCTGCAATGCCTGCACCATGAAGGGATCCTCGTTGGGATCACCCGAAATATATGCCACACGCGGCTGTCCCTCGACAATCGTGTAATCAGTAACGCTGTTGTTTTCCCCTTGTGTATCTCCTTCGGCGAGGACCACAACACGATACTCGTAAAATCCGCCCTGCGGATGCTGCCTCTGGAACGTGAACACGTTTTTTCCGGGGATGAGATGTACCTGCTGCGAGCCTATAGGCTCGTCATTTTCGTAAACCTCGACTATCGCGTCGGTTTCCGCCTGGGATTCAATTACAGCCCTCACGTCATACATCTCACCCTCTTCGACATGCCTCGGGATGATGAGTCCGTCGGCTGCAACCTCTCCAAGGCTCGGTTCCCCGAACGGGATGGCATCGATTTCAATCCCCCTGTTGGCGGCAATTCTTGCAGACGTTATAGCGTCACCTAAATTCTCATTACCATCGGTTAGTAGAACTATTCGTGCACCAGTGTCGGAGGGAAGGCTTGCGAGTGCGAGGCTGAGAGCACCGGAAAGGTTGGTAAAGTCAGGTTCCACGTCAGATTCTATGCTCAACATGGTCTCGACTTCACTCGACAGGCTGGTTTCCACGAGTGCGTCGCGACCGAAAGCGATGATACCGATGCTGTCGCGTTCAGGATCGATTGTGTCGGTGGCAGCCTCAATATATTCCAGCATGGAATCCTCTGCCCCCTCCCCCATCGACCTGCTCCCGTCCCACAGGAAGAAAACCGCGAGCTCATCGGATCTCTGGATCAGGCGTGTGTCGGCAAGCGCGAGAACGATCGCGCAGATCAGTGCAAGCCTCAGAAACAGGCTGAGACCCCGCTGGTACCGTCCCATGTCACTGAAACTGCGGAAGTGCAGTACCAGGAAGAACGGTACAATCAGGAAGAACCATAATGCCTGTGGATTTCCAAAATCCATGAGCTCGAATCAAAATCCTTTCCGGTGGTAGAAATACCACTCGCCACATAAGATAAACAGTGCAAGCACCGACAGCCATTTCCAGAGGTGCTTCTCACCCTCGATTTCAAACCGCATAATGTTGCCATCACCGGTTACATCCGATACGTCCTCATGTATCGCGATGTCGCTCTCACCCTCATCAAAGAAATTCGCGACTATCATAGTCGGGTCAGAGTCAGTACCACTAATCTCTTCCATCGTGTAGACGCCAGCCCTGTTTACATCGATAAACGCATGTCCTGAATCGATTGGAAATTCAAGTTCGATCCCGTCTGGACCTGTGAGCCTGACCTTCTCAGCCAGGGCATCAACCCTGACAGCTTCTATCCCCTGGGTCCTGAGCCCGGACGAGCCTGATTCGCTGTATGTACGGAAGAAACTGACGATGTTGTACATCAGGATGGGGAACGTCGGGACCATGATGAGATCGGAGCCTGTCAGCTCAAACGGAAATACGAGCGAACGCAGGTAATTACGCTCACCGTACACCATGAGGGGTGTTGAGTCAGCTTCGATCAGGGATACAGCGCCCGCTACCGGTTCGATGGTCGATGCTGTAAACACTCTGAAGCTTCCCGGGTTTACGAATCTCAGTATCGGGTGCCCTTCATCCCAGTCGATCACAACCGGATTGCTGACTGTGTCGGAGATCTCGCACGGAAGGTAATCGCGTGGTGGCGGGTTGAAAAATACGTAATTCCCCGACGGCAGGACTTCGGGTGCCCATCCGGTGAAAAATGTCAGATCGTAATCGGCGCCCGGGACGTACTCCGCCTGGCTGATCCGATAAAGTTGAATTCCGGGGATACCTGAGAGCGCCAGAAGAAGGAACTGGTTGTCCCCTGCAACCAGAACGTCCATGCTGTCATCTGTCGGGGGCATTCCCCACGCGACGTTATCAATATCCAGGTCATCCTCGATGTCGAGTTCTACTCGTACGACTCCCTCTGCCAGTGGTATGTCGCTGTAGACACGCCCGGTTCTCGAACCCGGATCGATCTCCATCGATCTGACGTCGACCAGGAGGTCACCGACATAAAATTCCACGTCACAATGGACCGTCTGATCGGTGAAATTTCTTGCAGCGAGGAAAGCGTGGAATCCGGGATTCTCAGTGGATTCGGACAGACCGGTGATCATGAAATCTGTAATAGCAATGTTCTGCCCTGCCCTGCCGGGCTGCAGAAAAGTTATCGGAACCGACGAGTCCGTGAATATGCCAGTGTCGATTCCCGTGAAGTCGCTGACAATGACTATTTTCGGCTGGTCTACTTCGGCAGCCTTACTTACAGCCAGCGAGAAAGCTGTTGATAAATCGGACCTGGTATCCTGCGTGTACAAATTATCGAGAGTCCGCTCGATCTCCATCACGCGGTCGGTGAATTCGAGCGCCACCCGGGCGTATTCACCCGCATCGATGATCATGACCTGCTCGCGATCTGAAAGCCTTCGGCTGTACGCCTTCAGGTCACCTATCGCGCTGGAAAACCTGGACGTTCCCCCGTGAGATGCCGACATGCTGGCGGATGTGTCAATGACGAAAATGGTGAGCTGGCCTTCATTCAGTTGTGCTTTAACCGCGAAGTCAGCCATCGCAAGGAGCACAGCAATTGCAATCAGGATCTGGAGAAGCAGTAGAATATTCCACCTGAGTTTCTGGAACGGTACGTTTGCCTGGAGGTCCTGCACCATTTCGGTCCAGAAAAAGGTGGATGAAATAACCTTCTTTTTCCTCTTAAGACGAAGGAGATACAGGGCAATAATAACCGGTATTACGGCTGCAAATGCCAGTGCTATTGGATTATTAATCGTCATAAGATGAAGCTGATATTAATCGAATTGACTATCCATAGTAACTATTGTTAAATGACTGGCAGTGAGTGCCAAAACTCTATTCAACCTGGATTTTGCAGGGATAGCTACATGACTTCCTGGAATATGCTTCAGATAGTCCGGACGGCAGCCGAACTGGTAGATCAGGTTAACGTACTCACCCGTAATTTCCCCCCGGAAGAGGAATACGTAACCGTCCCGCTCCTGAGGGACCACGCGCTCAACATCCTTGAGAATTCGGCGCTTGGCATGGCGCGATTCGATGTGTCCTACCGGTACATTTATCTTACACGTGCCGTGATGTCCCTGAACGAACTTCAAAAGCATCTCACTCTCTGTAAATCATTCGCACTGATGTCACCTGAAGACTTCAACGAGCTGGTGGTCGCCAGCACAGTGCTTAAAAGCCAGCTTGATATTGCTCTGAAACAACTCGAAATCATCGATACGGACGATCCCTTCCAGTTCTGACCCCTTCACCTTACGAATCCCGTAAACACAAGTTCCTTGAGGATGAAATCCTCGACATCCGTGTCCGTTGTCGTCAGGACGTACCCGATCCCGAGTTTCCGCGAAAACGTCCTCAAATCCTCAAGGAAACTGACCATTTTTTTCTTGTAATCGGCGAGAAGCCTTGGACTGACCGAAACTTCTACCACCTCGCCGGTTTCAGCGTCAGTGAGTGCCCAGTCACCGCGCAGGTCCGGGTCTATCTCGGACTTATCCAGTACATGCAGCAGCAGAATGTCGTGCTTCTGGTATGCAAGACGCTTGATTCCCTCCTTTACGTTGACCGGATCGAGGAAATCACTGATCACGAAGACCAGTCCGCGCGACCTGTGACGCAGATTGAACGTCTTCATCGTCTGCTCGAAATCGGTCATCTGACCTGTCGGGGTGCTGTTAAGGAGATCGATGAAGGTCGACAGGTGCCCCCTGCCCCGCAGAAGTTGCGAGCTGTTACCGACATTCTCCGAAAATGTGGTGATACTCACACGGTCGAGGTTTGTAAGCGCGATATAAGCAAGTGCTGCCGCAAGTTCTTTTGAGTACAGGCTTTTCGGTGGATCCCCTCCCGACATGGATGCGGACAGGTCCAGGAGGATATGCACCGTAAGATCCTCCTCTTCATGAAACAGCTTGAGGAAGAACCGCTCGAGACGTGCATAAATGTTCCAGTCAAGATAACGGAGATCGTCGCCGGAGTGGTAGTCCTTGTAATCGGCGAATTCGACAGACGTGCCGTATTTCTTAGACCGTTTCTCGCCTTTCATCACACCACCGAGGATCATGCGTGTTTCCAGCTTCAGGCGCGCCAGTCGCCTGAGGAAGTCCGGCTCGAGTGTTAATTTCCTGCTGTCGGTGGATGAAACTACCATTTCTGGAACACGTAATACCTCAGGGAGCTATTTTACTCTATCAGTAAGAGGAATAAAGCACAGAAATGGTTTCATTACTACGGAAATTTGGCTGTCAGTGAATTAAGCGATTGGAATGGCTTAGTCGAGCGGTTCACCACGCTCCAGCTTTCCCTGCACGATCTTACCGCGTTTTTTGTCGTCAAGCATCTCCTGGACCTCATGGATGAGTTTTTTCTGATCCTCCCGCCGCTCGATCATGAGCACCTTAAATGACCTGGCTCGCAGGTACAGGATTATCGGTGCAAGGATCAGGAGAAGCGGCACGAGGAGCATTACGGTCACGAAAACTGTGAATGGCGAGATGGACCAGTGAAACAGAAGTACGAGGGTCAGATAGGTCATTATCGCGATGCTGAGAATTGAGAGCACGAACTGGCCGCGCATCTGGCGGCTCTGTTTGAGAAATGCAAGTTCCGCCCGGACAGTGAAAATAATCACTGCAAAGAGGATAAATCCCATTACGGTTAACGTGAGGTGCGATGTCGCTGTGTATTCCGGTACTACCATTTGACCGCTCTTTGCCTGCGGTGATCTATGTTCAGTATTATCCTTTCCGCATCTTCTGGGGGATATCACGCTTAACTTTACCGGTAGCCCGTCGACGTATACCCTCCTGGACAATCAGGCCGAGTACTCCCACGGCAGCAGGAATTGCCCAGTCAGGCTGCATGATATCGAGATCACGTCCCACGAACCATACCAGTCCCGCACCAAGCGCTGCCAGTGCGAACATGATCAGAATATCCATGCCGATAATGAAGATGAACCCACCGCCAAGGAACCAGATCAGGTCAGTCGGCTCGAATTTCGCCAGCAGGCTTAGCGAGGTCGAATCGATTGAGCCCACCAGCTCGGGTGCGTTGAATCCAGCCACGACTTTACCGATGATCACCCCGACCAGTCCCCCAGCGAGGAAGAACATCAGTGCGTTGGCGAACTGCATGATGTGCGACCCGATAAATCCGAGCAGAACGACCAGTATCACAGCCCCGATCAGCACGAACATGGGTTCCCAGTTAAAACTGTTTCCGAATACGGTGAATAAATAGACTCCGTATGCTCCACCGACCAGGAATCCGAATAATTTGAGCGCACTGTGATACAGAGGAAGTCCGAAAAATGCCAGGATTAATCCGAGTACAAGTACAGCTATTTGCAGGATTGACAGGTCCATAGGTTGGCTCTTGTCCAGAGAGATGTATTCTGTACTGTTATAGTATCAGAAAACCTGCACGCCTTGCCGCCAGCAGAACTATTTATTTTAATAAATTCAATAAATGTACCCAAGACTTCTCAGCATTTCCATCGTTGATGGATCAATGTACCTAAGCGTACGTTCGTTTTCGAGAAGCTCCGGGAAGTCAGCACGATTGGATTCAAGCCACTCCTGCAGTCTTTCTTTCATCCCGATCGAAAGCTCATCGTCGATATCGAACAGGTTGATCGTCTCACCCGGATCAATGATGTAATTGAAGAGAGCGTATTCGATTCCACTCCCCTCGCCCTGCCATGTGCGTACAAGTTTGTATGGGGGTTCTATCCAGCAATGGGACTTCAGGAAGACCATTGACGTGTAAGGATCATCATCAGGTTCTTCAACGGAGTCGGTTGTAAGTCGACACTCGTCTGCAGGTATAAGTCCTGCCGCAAACCGCATGTAATCTGTCAGGTCTGTGATACTCAACATCGAATCCTCGGACACAACGATTCCCGGACCCTTTATTACACAGGCCAGACGTGTTTCGTATTCTTCGAGTGTGAAATTATGCCCGAAGTAACCGTCCTCGTACATTCCCTCGCCATGGTCGCTGACAATGATGATTACACTGTCTTCGTATACATCGTAACTACTCAGATAATCGAGTAATTCACCAAGGCTTTCGTCCTGATAACGGATCTCGCCATCGTAACGTGCAATGAGATTGTCAATGTCTTCCTGTGTAAAGCCTTCAGGAAGTGAATCGCCTTGGTTGGTCTTTTCAAGTATTGAATTAATGTAGTCGCATTCTTCCTGTGAGCCTGTGACGGAGCCGGAATAGTCAGGATCATAGGTCTGCCAGTATTCATCAGGAGGCTGGTAGGGCGAATGAGCGTCGAAATAATGAAGCCAGACGAACAGCGGACGGCTGTTTTCTTCGGAAAAAGGAATGTTGGCATCGAGCCATCCTGTCGCTGCTGTGTTTACCTGGCGGGAATTCCTTGCGAGATGCGTTTCATCAAATAATCCGAGTCTGCTTAAAATGGCGATTGGTGCGACCTGGAATCCAGATTGGAAATTTGATGGACCAGAGAGGACCGTTGACGTGTTGTAATGACTGAAGCCGCGGTCGAAATTGAACTGCCTGCCCATGTGTACCGCGGATGGGAATCCTGCTGTAACGTAACCGTTCCGGTATAACTCACCGGCAATTGTCTCAAACGAATCACCATCAGGATAAGCCGAGATGTTAGTCAGGACGCCGTGTTCGTGAGGCATTTCCCCTGAAAACAGGCTTGCATGAGCTGGTGCAGTCAACGGCATTGGTGTACGGCAGTTCGTGAACGTGTAATTGTCTGCCGCGAATTGATCCAGGACAGGTGATGTATCCAGATCGTACCCGTAACACCCTAGATGATCGGCCCGTACTGTGTCGAGAGTTATTAAAACGATGTTCGGACTGCTTGAAAGAACGACGTCCGGTTTATTCTCATTCAGGAGAGGGACAAGGCCGTAGGATATTCCGATTACTGGCAGGATCAGTGATATTACAAGAACCAGCCAGACTCGCTGGAACAACGGCCTTAGAATCAAAATTAGAATAGCGATTCCAGCAAACATGCCGATATTCCAGCCTATCGAAACAGGGTCAGTTATCGATGGCAGGTACGTCTCGTTGACTCTGAAAACCGGGATGAGAAGAAGAATCAGCGCGAAGTCCCAGCTCAGTTCCGGAATAGTGGGTTTTCTGTCAGGTTTTGAAGAAAGACTGATACTGTAAGCAACTCTGGTAATGACGTGCATCGCCAGACCGAGAATTAAGTAAGTCGTAAGCGCGGTGTATAAAAGGCCAGAGTTGGTTGAACCTTCGAATCCAATGTGCAGGATGTAGAATACGTCGAACAATGCGACGGTCAGCCAAAGGCATAAGCGGGTAACGAATAACAGAAAATTCCCGTAGTACAATTTCACGGGGGGTAGTTTATCACGTTTTAAATGCCCGGCTTAATGAAAAAACACGCCTGAATGGCGTGTCAGAGCTTCAAATGTAATTTTCGTACTTTACTTCGAGCCCTTGAGCAGCAGGTCATCGCCATTGGGGAGATGGTCAAGCACGAAAATATACGGCACTCCGCGATATCTCTCACGATGGTCCATGCCGTAACCGAGAACGAATGCATCGGGGATGTCGAAGCCAGTGTAATCGATATCGACGTCCACTTCACGGCGATCGGGACGGTCGAGGAAGCTCACGACCTTCAGACTCGCGGGACGTCGCTGCCTGAGCGTGTTCAGCAGGTAATTCAAAGCCTGACCGCTGTCGACAATGTCCTCAACGACCAGAACATGCTTGCTCTCGATGCTGGCGTCGAGGTCCTTCGTAATCCTGACGATGCCGGTAGAGCGTGTGCCGGCGCCGTACGAGGAGATTCCCATGAAGTCGAGTTCGCATGGGATTGACAGGTGCCGCATCAGGTCCGCTGCGAACACAATTCCGCCCTTCAGTACGACGACAAGGTACGGCTTGCGTCCCTCGTAATCAGCAGATATCTCCTCGGCGAGTTCCTTGACCCTCGCGAGGATTTTCGATTTCGAGTATAGAACTCGATGTTTTTCAGAAATCACGTCCATTCCACCTCAAATATCAATAACGAATACCGTTTTTTGAACCCCGGGTCCCTATCCTTTTGTTCACTCCCATTCAATCGTTCCGGGTGGTTTCGATTTTATGTCAAGTAAGCACATGTTAACGCCGTTAACCTCGTTAACGACGCGGTTCGATATTTTTTCAAGCACCTTATACGGCAGACGTGCCCAGTCGCACGTCATCGCATCCTCGCTCGTGACTGCCCGGACTACTATCGGATATTCATACGTCCTTTCGTCACCCATAACACCAACAGACCTGATAAGCGGTAAAACCGCGAAGTACTGCCATACGTCGCGCGACAGGCCGGCCTTGTAGATCTCATCGAGGACTATTGCGTCCGCTTCCTGAAGGATTTTCACACGTTCGCGGTTGCATTCACCGATGATTCGAATCGAAAGGCCGGGACCCGGAAACGGCTGGCGGTAGACAATATGCGGGGGCAGTCCGACCTGGCCCGCAACGTGACGGACCTCGTCCTTGAATATGAATCTAAGCGGTTCGATCAGCTTGAGATGCATCTTCTCCGGGAGACCGCCCACATTGTGATGGCTCTTGATTTTTACCTTTGTCGCCCCGGTATGGCTTTCAGATTCGATTACGTCCGGGTAGAGTGTTCCCTGCGCCAGAAAATCGATCTTCCCGATCTTGCTTGCTTCCTCTTCGAATACCCTGATGAATTCCTCACCGACTATTTTTCTCTTCCGCTCAGGATCGCGTACACCCTTGAGTTTTCTGAAGAATCGATCTGATGCATCGACGCAGACAAGGTTCATGTTGAAGTGATCCTCAAACGTGTCTCGAACCTGCTCCATCTCGCCCTTCCGCATGAAACCGTGATCGACAAATATACACGTGAGTTGCTTCTTCACAGCCATGTGGACCAGTGCCGCGACAACCGATGAGTCCACTCCGCCGGAAAGACCGCATATAACTCGACGCTTCCCGACTACTCTCCTGATGTCGCTTATAGCAAGGTCAACAAAGTTTTCAGGTGTCCAAGATGGCTTGCAGTCACAGACGTCGTAGAGGAAATTCTTGATTATGTCGATACCCCACGGCGTATGGACCACCTCGGGATGGAACTGGACACCGTAGAAGCGGCGCTCAGTATCACCCATCGCTGCGATTTTGCTGCTGCGTGTATGCGCGAGTTTTTCAAATCCCGGTGGTAGTTTCGTGACCTTGTCGCCGTGACTCATCCAGCAGATCAGGTTGGGATTCAATCCCTCGAACAGGTTGGATGTATCGTCTACTGTAAGCTCGGTTTTACCGTACTCCGCCTTGCGGGTTCCCGACACCTTCCCGTCGAGCATACTGCCCATCAGCTGCATGCCGTAGCAGATACCGAGGATGGGAATCCCGAGTTCGAAGATTTCAGGATCGGGAAACGGGCTGTCCTTACGCTTTATGCTGGCGGGTCCCCCTGAAAAGATCAGTCCCCTTGGTTTCACTTTCTTTAATTCAGCGGGACTTATGTTGTATGGGACTACTTCGGAGTAAACGCGTGCGTCGCGGACGCGCCTGGCGATCAGCTGGTTGTATTGAGCACCGAAATCAAGAATTAGAATTTTTTGTCTGGGCTTGGTAGCCATTATCACCCTTTGGCTTTGTCAACGGTTGACGAATTTTAACAGAGCGCGTTGAGAGGTTCAACTATAACACCCGGAACGGGCGAGTGAAGACTATTTCTTCTTCTTTTTGCCCTTCGGTTCTGATCTCCTGACAACTGGAGGTCCGACGTAGTACAGACGCTTGTTTAAAAGCACCGCGTACATGAGAAGTGCGAAAATCGCCAGGCTGTAAAGCAGGTGTACCCCGATCGGTGCTCCTGCTTTCTCACGAACTGTCGCCTGCATTGCGGTTGCCAATAGAATTCCGGCATTTAAGTATGCCTGTGAGGTAATAGAGTTGTCATCAGCGACGATGCTGGTTCTAACGTAGCATACTTGTGCTCCGGTGTTTTGAGTAAAATAGTCTGACAGTTCGGCTGCTATTTCCTTTATTTCCAGGGGACAGACAACAGCGATATATTCTCCAGATCTCAGTTTCATCTCGATATCGTCAATATCAGGGAATGCCGGGAATCCTGACAGGGATCCTGACACACCGGGCAAGTAAATATCTCCCCCAATCTCGAGTCCCATGTTTTCAATAATGTATGCCGCCTCAGGTGTCATGGCCACCCATCTGCTGCGTTCACGACCGATTTTCACAAATACCTGGTGGCTTGACTCCGAAAGGGAATCGATCTCATTCGAAAATTGAGCCAGCCTCGCAGTAACCTGCTCAACATCCAGCCCCTGAATCATCAATGCTTCCGCAACAGCCGCTGCTATAGCCTTTGCGTTCTCAAATCCCAGCCAGAATCCTGATGGATCGATAACATACATGGGGAGAGTAATCAGTTGCGCACCATGACGCTCGTAATCCGGCCAGTCCACACTGGCCAGATCGGGTACCGATTGAGCAAAATCCTGCTCCGATTCGATTAACTCTGAATACCCGAAGATTATCAGATCGCATCCACTGACTGTCGAAATCGTGCTGTCATCAGCCGACTCGCCTGCCTCGATGATTTCAACACCGCTACTCCCGATGTATCGCACAATCGGGATCATACCGGGCTGCGTTACCGCGACCCTGATAGGTTCGGTAGTCTGTGCCAGGGCTGAACTTGATACGATGAAGATCAACAATAGTCCGGTACATATCCTGTTCAGATGTCGGATGTATCCCTTTGAATGCTTCAATTCCGTCCTCCGAAGATGGCTGGTATGGTTCCAGGCTGATTTTCTCACTAACGGTAACGAGTTTCAATCCGGATGTAAAGTTGTGAAATAGTTGTATCGTGCGAAACCCGGTGGCATTATTGGCATCCTGAAGAGCAGACCGCTTGTATGACAGATCAGATGAAAAAAATTATTGTGCCGTCCGCAGATACGAAATCCGTCGAGGTAAAAGACTGGCCAAACCTTAATATTGTTAAGTGGCGGAAGTGGGGTTTCACGGTCGAACGCGTCCTGAGAACCTCTAAGTATCACTTCATCTTCCATAGAACAACAGCAGGTCTGAAAATTTCCGAGGGAGAAAATGCATCGCTGACAGTGGAAGGGAAATTTTTTCAGATCGATGATGAGATGGAAAAGAAGCTTGAGAAAATGTCATGGATCGCGTACGCACTTATTATTCTCTTCTTTGCTTCACTCGTAAGGTTTTTTTTGGCTGGATCCGGGATCATGGCCGCACTGGCATTCCTGTTGATGTACTCCACAATCGAAGGATTCCCGCTGTACACGCTTTCGAATGTTACATCGGGCACATATTACAGCAGAACTGAAATACCCTGGGCGAAAATTTCACGTATGATCCTTATAAACAAGGACGGGGTCCTTTTAATCGGATGGAACGACGGTGAAACGGATCTTGCTGTCGCTGTCGGGCTGCTTCCAATGAAAGCGAGTAAGCTTTACGATCAGATCAGCGCCGGATTGGACAGCAAGGTACCGGTGGAAATCATCGATGGTGTTGATCTCGGGAGTCCACCTGGGGGGAACAAGGCGTAAAATTTCCTTAATTTCAGATGTTATGGTAGATACTATTGAGGGAAAGCATCCGATCATTACTAAAACGACACGATATGGGACTTACGGATAAATTAATGGCAGCGATCGAGGAGCAGGTCTCCAACGAGCTTCGCAGCACAACTCACGCGAAACCCGGGCAGCAGAGGGTACGCGTTAAGCTGCCACGAACTCCCGGCAAAAAGACCGAACCTCCGCTGAAAATAGTCGGGTATCCTGTGACTGCACTGAAATGGGACGATCTGGGCCTTGGCCTTGTCAGGAGAATCGGTTATATTCCGACGAAAGCAGTACAGCTGGAATTCAAGGACAATGAGTGGATTCTGAGCGGTGCACGAACCGCGTCATCAGTCATCTTTTTTATCGTGGCTGGAGCAGGAGGTGCTTTCTGGTTTCTTAGGGATGTCCTGTCTGAGTTTATCCACCTGGAGATGAGGAACTGGGGGGAAATTCTGAGCACGCTCGTAGTTATCATCCCGACGCTGGTCGGGTTATTCGTACGAAACTCTACATTGAAATTTAAACCCTACGAGCTGGAAATGCTGGCCTACGACAGGCAGACACAGATTCTGGTCCTGAGTACCCTGACGCAGCCGGGTGGTGCGATGGCCCTCAAGCTTGATATATCGAAAGATCCGAGAATGAAGGAGATCGAGGAGAAACGCCTGATCG
The DNA here is from genome assembly GCA_030614715.1 of Planctomycetota bacterium. Lineage (GTDB taxonomy): Bacteria > JAJVIF01 > JAJVIF01 > JAPKYR01 > JAPKYR01 > JAUWTM01. The sequence goes on along the minus strand of JAUWTM010000026.1, from coordinate 6,242 downwards.
AAAAGCTGAAGAAAGCACACAACGGATTTATTGTACTGGACGGTCTCGTCCAGTACGACTACTCCAGGCTTAAAACCTGGAGTCTCAGGGCTATCCTGTGGGTAGTGATCGGTCTGATGGCATACTACCTCTACAGGTGATTAAACCTACCAGAACTGCTGGATATCAACCCCGGTGTAGAAATACTTGAGAATGTTTTCGTTAATCCAGCCGGATTCGGCCAGTATCCTCGCGCCGTGCTGACTCATACCCACCCCATGTCCGCATCCGTGCCCTACAAAAGTGAACGTACCGTTTGATGGTACACCAATCCCACTGCCGGGATCATCGACGATCTCACCAGACGGCATGGGCGTGCCAGTCTGGAATGAACTCAGGGAGAAAATTTCGTTGAAGGAGACATCGATATCGCGAACCTGCACGGGTTCAGCCACCCAGACGTATCCGCTAATATATTCCCGGTACCCGTCGGTACCAAGCACATAATACCTGGTCGAGTATTCAATGCCGTCCGACGCCAATAATGCTATTTCTCCGATTCTCTGGGGAGATGGGATCGGTACCCACACCTGGGGGTGTGTACACGCGTAATGCTGGATCGTGTTTGCCTGTGTCGACGGGGTGAGATCGATTACAAACTTGCTGTCATCCGGAATGTCGGGTGCTTCCTGTCCCTCGATCCTGAAATATGTCGACTGGATGTTGCCCGGACCTAAAGCCGACCTGATGTCCGCTCCACTGACAAGTGTTACACCGCTCGAATGGACAACCTTGACCTCTTCCGCCCTGCCCTCGCCTGAAAACCTGTGCACCCAGACTCTCTGAATCGTCCCGATTAAAAATCCCTCGGTTCTAAGAGCATTTGCCAGCGTCGTAGCAGAGACAGGATACACCCAGCGGTGAATCGAAGCATCCCGTGACGGTACAGCACGTAAATATGGCAGGTCGCGACCGAACATCTCGATACCGCTTGCCGTCCAGCCGCCTGATGCAGCATGGTAGTAAGCGATTATGGGAGTTCCACCGTAGGTGCAGACTTTCCCGTACGTGTCGTTGCAGGCCAGCGTTGTCGACTCCCTTTCGCTGCCGACACCCCGGTAAACCTGGTCAGCGACGCTTGAATAGACATCGAACGGCCTGTCCGGGTACTGCTCGAGAGCCCGAAGTGCGTAAGTCCTCGCTGCGATGGCCTGTGCCCTCAGTGATTCTTCCGGCCATGCGTTCGGAACCTCACAGGGCACGACTCCCCAGAGATACTCCTCGATCGGAAGCACATTTACGCACGCGAGACGGTTGTTCCATGGAACGATGCGCATGACCCGTCGATAGGAGCCCCCATTAACTGTAAGCCGTCCGGTTGGATCGTCACAGACCACCGAGAAACCATTTGTTGACGATTCGCCCGAGATGGTGACTGCACCGCTGGATATTCCGAATGTGAAAGTGTGGCCCGAGCTGTACTCGCCGATGGTCTGGCTTGAATTAACCCTGTTCAGGAAGCTTGCCCCCGATGTTGTCACCGTGACGGAAGTTACGTCGGTAGTGAGAGCGGCACGTATCCAGGGCTGACCGGGATAGACTGTGTCCGCAGACGCCTGGGTTACCGGGAGCAGTAATAATAAGGTTGCTACTAAAAGTGAATTGATGAGTCGCATAGGCATTCATAATAAAGTCTGATAAAAATGCCCGTTTATTGCAAATGTGACTATCCGCAATGATTTCATTAGTTGTTCCTGAACATCATAATCAGGCGGATGATGACCGTCAGGATGATTGAGAAGACGATACAGGTCGTGATGGGGATATAAAACCGGAAGTTGTCACGTTCGATGCGGATATCGCCGGGGAGCCTGAAAATCCAGCCGAACGCCTGCGTTCCCCAGCCCATTTGGATAATAACACCGACTACTATCGCAACGATGCCGAAGATGATGAGATATTTACCTGCATCATGCATGCCTCGGGTCCTGTTTCAGCGCCTTGTCAAGGTTATACTTCAGCTGGTCGCTTCGACGTCTGAAGCCGAAATCCCCGATTGCACGGATGACCTCCTCTATCATCCAGTCCGGAGTACTCGCGCCGGCTGTAACACCGATTTTACTTCTACCGAGGAACCAGCCTTTCCGAAGTTCATCCGGGGTCTCGATCTGGTAGGTATCGACACCGCGGTCACGGCAGATGTCGGTCAGCTTCCTCGTGTTAGATGACTCCTTACCGCCGATTACGATCATCGCATCGACCTCTTCAGCAATGTCCCTGGCTGCCTTCTGACGCTTTGTAGTCGCGTCACAGATCGTATTTTTCACCACCAGGTCAGGAACCTGGGTCTTCAAACGTTCTATCGCGTGACCGAAAAACTCGGTGTTCAGTGTTGTCTGGCAGATTACGCCCATTTTTTCCGGGGGATCTTCGAAATTCGGGATCTCATCCAGACTGCCGAAGACCATCGCCTCGTTGTTTGTAAATTCCCTGAGTGCGATTACCTCCGGATGATTCTTCAGCCCGAGGATTATGACAGTATAACCCTCATCGTAGAGCTGCCTGGCCATCTCCTGTGCCTTGATGACGAATTTACAGGTCGCATCGATAAGTACAAACTCTCTTTCCTCAAGCAATGCACTGGTACCGGGACCTATTCCGTGACTCCTGATCACAACGTGACTGCCGTTCGGGATATCGTCCATATTTTCAGCGACTTTCACGCCAAGGGATTCGAGGTACTTGACGACCTGTGGATTATGGATGAGCGGCCCGTACGTATAGATCGGCTCCTTAGATCCATCGCTCACAGCTTCCATGACCATATTCAGGGCACGTTCGACTCCCATGCAGAAACCGGCTTTTTTAGCGACCAGTATCTCCATCGCCTGTTCCGTCCAGGAATCACGCTCGTTTTCGCACGTTATGTCTATCTCTTTATTCATGAGAAGCCTGGTTAATTATACGTCATTACAGCGGGACATACAGCAAACATCCTGCACGCAGGTACCGTCACTGTGATATAATCCCTTGCCGATTCGCCCCCTGTGTCGTTAAATGTGAATAGATTTAATAAATCGGGGCGATGTCGAGAGGGATATTCATGACCGACGAAAGAAACGGAGAAATGGAAGAGCAGGATAAGCCGAAATTCAAGCTGGTCGACAAACGACGGATCAATGTCGACGACGTTGAAGCTTCCGATGAAGTTGTAGAGGAAAAAACAGCTGAACCAGTGGTAGAAGAATCGTCAGCAGCTACTACTGGCGATGGGAATGTGATCCCCACACCCTTTGGTCTGGTCGCAGATGATGAGGAAGCTGAAATACCCGCTGAATCCCAGCCACCACCCGGTGAAGAGGTTCAAGCTGGCGAAACTCCCGGTGAAAAACCGGACGTAGTTACCGACGATAATCCGCTTGCCTTTACAAACATCATCATATCCATTCTGCACACACTTGCTACGGTAATCCTGGTTAACCTCGGGCTTGTACCCCACCCACAGACCCAGCTTGTTGCAAAAAAACTTGAAGAAGCACGTAAAGCGATCGATCTATTCCAGACGGTATTCACCCAGGTCAGGGACGACCTTCCGGAGGAGCTGGCAAAGGAATTCGACCGCGCTCTCGCTGACCTGAAGGCTAACTATGTAGGTCAGCTCTGATCGGGCTGGACCCAGAGAAGGATATGACTGAAATTCCCCACATCGCGATTTTGGGACGTCCAAATGTCGGGAAAAGCACCCTGTTCAACCGCCTTGTCGGTCACAGGATGGCAATTGTCGATCCCACTCCCGGTGTCACGCGGGATCGCATCGAGGGCGAATACGAGTGGGATGGCAGGAATTACCGTGTATCCGACCTCGCAGGATGGGATGAGGATCCTGCAAATCCATTTGCCGAGGAAACAACAGCCCAGATTACCCGGATCGCTGATCAGGCGGATGTCCTGATCCTTCTCGTTGATGGCATGGTGGGTCCGAATGCCTGGGACAAGGCTCTCGCTGACAAGCTAAGGGTCGTCTCGCGTCCGGTTTTGTTAGTGGTAAACAAGTGCGACACCGTCCAGTCCTTCCCAAAAGCCGACATTTTCTGGGAATTTGGAATGGAGGAACCGCTCCCGATCTCTGCAACCCACAACCTTAATGTCGATGTGCTGTGCGACAGGATCGCTGATCTGACGGAACACCTGTCCGAGTCGGTCTACACGGAACCTGACGAAGACATGATCACCGTATCTATTCTCGGACGTCAAAATGCTGGGAAAAGCACCCTTTTCAACGCCCTGGTGGGTGACCACAGGGCTATCGTCAGTGACATCCCCGGCACGACACGAGACGCGATCGATACAACAATCGAGATAGACGGCACGAAATTCCTCTTCATCGACACTGCCGGGCTGAAAAAGCGTACGAGGGTTACAGAGCCCATTGATTTCTATGCGACGAGACGAACCGATGCGGCTCTTGCACGGTCTGAGATAGCACTACTTCTGATCGACTGTACTGAAGGCATGACTGATACTGACCTGAAAATTGCGGGTCTCATCCAGAAAGCAGGCCGTGGATGCATCTTCATTGCCAGCAAATGGGATGTATCGGATGATAAACGCGGCCAGAGGGCGGTTTACGCGGAGCATCTCCGTAAGAAAACACATTTTCTGGACCATGCACCGGTCGTTTTTACATCGGGTTTGAAATTAGAGGGCATTGATGAGGTATTTAGGAGTATAATCGCGGTGCACGGGGAGTTCAAACGTCGTTTGGCGACCAACGAGTGGAACCAGGCGTTGGAGGATGCCGTAACATTTCGTCCTCCACCGACCCAGCGTGGCAAGCGATTGAAGCTGAATTACATCACACAGATAAAAACTTCTCCCCCGACGGTGACGATTTTTGTGAACCAGCCCGAGTTCCTTCGGGATCAATATAAGAGATACCTTGAGAGATTTTTCCGCAGGCGTTTCGGCTTCGAGGGGTCGCCCATCGTATTCCATATCAGGAAAAAACGATCGTCGAAAGGACCGTCTGGCGGTCAGGATAAATAATAAATGGCAGATTCAGCATATTTATTCCCGTTCACACGGGCAGTACTGGTAATTGTGTTCTCATACCTCATCGGCTCGCTGCCGATGGGGCTTATTGTTGCCCGTATCAGCGCCGGGATAGATATCCGCGAGCACGGCTCGGGGAACATCGGGCTGACCAACGTCATCAGAACGCTTGGATGGGGTCCCGGACTTGTCACAGGCGTCCTTGATTTTCTCAAGGGATACCTGCCCGTAATGTTCACCCTGACAACCTTCGATCCACAGACCTACGGTGTCGCAGCGATCTATGAAGCTATCGTCATCATGGTTTGTGCAGCACTGGTTTTCGGGAATATGTATCCTGTTTACCTGCTTTTTAAGGGCGGAAAAGGTGTAGCTACAGGGCTGGGAGTAATGAGTGCCCTGATGGGTGTGTACATCTTTATCCCGCTTGCTGTGTTCGGTCTGATCCTGCTTATCTTCAGGTTTGTTTCGCTTGCGAGTATTTTTGCGGCTGTATGTGTTCCTCTGACGGTCCTGTTGCTGTCTGATTCCCTGCCCTTCATGGTATCAACACCTGAAAGTCCGTCAGCTTTCAGCATCCTGTCCGCTTTCACATGGGTGACAGCATTAGTGATAATCTGGCGTCACAGGAGCAACGTCAAGCGCATTATCGCGGGCAGGGAACCAAGGATAGGGAAGCTGAAGGAACCGACCACTGTCGCTCAGGCTGATGAAGGAGTCCCGGAACAGCCTGAAACGGACCAGCCGGATGAAGAGCCGGAAGAGCTCGTTGGCGTGCAGGCCGAAACGGATTCCAAAGACTGACAACATATATGGATTCTGGTAACAAATATAAAATCGGGATCATCGGAGCTGGTGCGTGGGGAACCACCCTTGCGGCTCACCTGGCACGACAGGGTCATAAAGCCCTCCTCTGGGCGTTCGAGCCTGAAGTCGTAGATGAGATCAATTCCGATCACCGTAACTCGATGTACCTGCGAGACATCGATCTACCCGAATCCCTGACAGCGTCAAACGATCCCTCTGAATTCAGCCGGATCGAACACCTGATGTTTGTCGTCCCGTCAGCTTTTCTTGGTAATACAGTCAAAACTCTTGCCCCGAATGTAAAAGACGGCGCCTGGATCGTATCTGCCACCAAGGGATTTGTCGGTCCGGACCTGAAACGTCCAAGACAGTTGTTCAGGGAAATATTCCCGTCACATCCGCTG
>JAUWTM010000098.1 GCA_030614715.1 Planctomycetota bacterium | reverse complement strand
TCCAATTACGCAGGTGGAGGTTATGGCAAGGGTTCCAGGTCGGCAGGCCTGTATTCCTACACAATTGATTTGTCAAGCATTGCCGGGATTTCAGATGGGGTCTCCAGCCAGTCTGACCATCAAACCGGCATGTACCTCGAATGGGGAAATCCGAATTATCCAATATATAGCAACATGTTGCCGCTTCCTGACGACCGAATAGTCACAAACGTCAATTTCGGAAGCAGCAGCAATCCCGTATATACAATGACCCTGTCCGATACGCTGGGACCTCTAACGATCGACCTGTTGGACGGGGGTGCAGGATTCGCATTTGATCGCACGGGTGGAAGAATTTACCAGGCCGGCTGGGTTGCAGCCTGCTACGACTGGGCAATGAACGAGATTTGGAACAGCACCATGCTTTTCGACAGATTCTCCTGCCATTACCCGGTCTTAACCGATGATGGTGGGATCATTGGAATCCGGGAGGGTTATCTGAGAAGAGTCGAGCCTGATGGTTCGGCCGGATACGAGATCGACCTCCTTGCTCATGCAAGGCCGGCACTTTTTAACGACGGGATCCTGGTTGTTATCACCGATTCAAGCATTGCCTGCCTTGAGCCTGACCTCGGGCTTATTGAGTCAATCCCTCTACCGACCGGACAGGGTACCGGCTATGGCTATCTGGATCCTCCGCTCATTGACTCAGTGGATAACCTGGCGATATTCAGCGACAAGGCTCTGTTCATTATGTCGCGAGACGGGACCACTCTAGGGCAGCACAGCTTCGAGGATGATATCCTTGAAATCCGGCTGGGACCGGATCATCTCTACGTGGCTCTGGAAGATGTAATCTACAGGTTCAGTAGCTGAGATAGTCGATCTCGCTACTCATGCCGATATAGCAGGACGCACAAATACTGTACTGGCGGAAGCGGAGGGATTCGACCCCCCGGTACCTTCTAAGATCGGATTCATATAACCTCTATCTTACTTGTACAAGCCTTCTAATACGTTGTTGAAACTCAATATTTGAAATACCTTTCTCTGTAAGTTCGGCTATATCATCATTAGAGACTGGCTTGGGATCGACTGTTGGTTGCTCGATATCCTCAAGATGGGTGGATCGGTAGCCGATACCGATTTTATTTCCTGAAGATGAGCCACCCTGTATCTCTGGGTAATCAGGGCCGAAAATGAACTTAATTTCGTATGGTATTAAATTAAAAGCAATCTTTGCTGCCCTTGCGGTAACGAAGGCGCCCATAAATATTGCATCAGGAGGTCGATCATCTCGATGCTCCGCCAAGCGACAAGGAATGCCATGACTCTTCAATGCTCCGCATAGCTCAACGGCTTCATCTCGTGTAAAACCTTGTTCGTGCCAATAAACATCGGCAGTAACACCAATGGTTGCGGAAGTTTTTTCACCGATGTGTTCGAAGTCTTGATCAAGATATTCAGTCAATGTCATCAATGATATTGATTGTTGATTCCGGACAAGTTGAAGGATTTCTTCAAGGATATCTCTCTCCTTACGGGAAGGTGAGTGTTCCGATGGCATTACAACAGCTAATTTAATTCTCTGCTCCAAATCCACCCAAAACTTAGTATAAAGACGCTCGACGCGTTCATGATCTAAAGGCTGATCGCGTAACGCGTTTAGGTTTTTAATTAACTTTAGCGTTCCTTCTCGATTTGCTTCAACACTCTGAAATTGAGCTAAAGGGAATGCTATGTCTGTGCTTCTCAGATCTAATCGATAAGGAATCACCCTTGATAAATCGAGTTTTTTAGCTAAGCTTCCTGCTTCAAATAATAACCAAGGAGCATTTATATTTTCAGGCGTCACACAGAGTATTCCGATGTCAATTTTATCTAGAGTTTTAGCTAATTCAGAAGCCCATCTTGTACCTGCACCAATGTCACTCTCTGACATATATGGTTCCAGATCTTGAATAACATCTGGCAGCCAGTCATGTAGAGCATGCGCTATAGCTCGACTTCTGTCTCCAGACCAGCTGATAAATACTTTCATAATTTATTGACGAAAATTCCTTTGTTTTACTTAGATAGTCAGTTTGTGAATGAAAATAACAATTTAATTATTTATATAGATATAATCATCACAATATCAAAAATGAATCTGGCGGAGGCGGAGGGATTCGAACCCCCGGTACCTTGCGGTACAGTGGTTTTCAAGACCACCGCCTTCGACCACTCGGCCACGCCTCCGGGAGTGAGTATATCACGTAGACCGCTTATGGGGAATATCCGGGATACGGCTCTACAGAATATTAAATCTCAGCCGTGAAGAATCAGGATCCGTGTGGGGCAGGTTTTCAAACCTGCCTGAATCGAATCAGATAAAACAAATGGCAGACTGGAAAGTCTGCCCCACAAAAAAAAAATAATTTTCAAAAAAACAAATTATTTCAAAGAAACAATAATTTTCAAAGACATTGAGTTGGAGAACCAGGACTAAAGTCAGATGTCGTACTTCTCTGAGTCCTTGAAGTCGAACTTTTCGTCGGTCTCTTCATCGGGACTGACGAGCCTGATGACGCCTATACGCTCACCCTCGATGACCTCTTCGCCCTCCCAGCAGAAGATCGCATCGATAACACCGTCAGCCGGTGATTCCACCTCGACCGCGCTCTTGTTGACCTCGAGCTCGACAATCGGCATCCCGAAATCGACGGGATCGCCCACGCTGACCAGCCAGTTCGTGATCTGCACATCATCGATGCTGTGGGAGAACGCTTGGATGACTATATCGGCATTTTCGTCCATGTCCGTGTACCTGACTCCAGAAATTAAGTAGCCTTCCGTAGTAATATCCATTAAATACTGACGGGATTTCGCTAATTCACTGAATCTGTGGGGGATTATTCGGTAGAACCGGTGTCAGCAGTCATTAACTCGGCCTGGGCCTCTGAATCCGGTGTATTCGGGGCCTGCTGGAGCTCATCCGGCACGGGAAGGCCCATCGCGAGATGCATGCTGACCAGTGAAACCTCGACCATATCGTCTTCAGGCTCGAGCGCGGTGATTTTCTGGAAGAGCCTGCCGGGGTATGTCAGGACGACCATGAACGGGTTGTCGCAGGCGAATCGTCCTGTGAACCTGATGAATTCGTAGCCCAGCGAGGCGATAACCGGAAGGAAGATCAGGTGCATTCCGAAACGGACTCCCAGGTTCAGGGCAAGTTTAGGGTCGCCGAACAGCCAGAGAGTGAGTAACGGGAACATCATTGCGAACAGAAGGCTGAACAGGATGACGGCGAACAGGAAACTCGTTCCGCAGCGGGGATGGAAGGTCGGGTACTTCACGACGTTGGCAACGCTGAGGTCGCTCCCGGCCTCGTATGCGTTGATGGTCTTGTGCTCGGCGCCGTGATACTGGAATACCCGGCGGACATCCTTCATCAACCTGATGAGCAGGATATAGCCGACCATAATACCGGCCTTCATCACGCCCTCCAGTGCAGAAAAGAGGACGCTGTCACCGACCGATATGTCATCCTGGCCAAGGTCGAACCCGAGAACCAGCTTTGTCAGGAAAATCGGGACGAATTTGAAGAGGCTGAGCGCGAACACGAGGCTGATAACGACAAATGTATTCTCGATTAAGGGGTTTCGGGGTGTGTCATCGGGATCGGCTACCTCTCCGGAGAACATGAGCGCCTTGTACCCGACTGTAAGGCTGTCGATCAGGACAAGGAAGCCTCTGAAAAACGGAGTGTTGTACCAGAAGTTACGTTTTCTCTCATCCTCGCCCTCACGGAGGATCTTGTGGACGATTTCACCGGCTGGATTACGGCATGCGGCGACGGTCCGTTCGGGACCTTTCATCATCACGCCTTCGATTATCGCCTGGCCGCCGTAAAGGTTGGAGTGCTCCTCGCGCGAGCATGACGCACCGTCATCGATGTCGGAGGTCGATTCGTGCTGGTCTGAGTTGGATTCCTGCGTGAGCATTGCGGGACAGTGTAACAGTTGAAGGTCGATACGGCAAAATAAAGGGGCTACCAGCATCGACTGATAGCCCCTGTGATTGCGTGTTCAGGACGGGAATTTATTCCTCGGTCTTCTCCGCGGTCTCTTCCTCTTTTACCTTGTATGTGCCCGTGCTGCTCGCGTAGCGGCGCTTGAAGCGCTCTACCCGTCCCGCGGTGTCGACAATCTTCTTCTTACCGGTGAAGAACGGGTGGCAGGCACTGCAGAGCTCGACGCGGAGTTCCTTTCGGGTGCTGCCGACTTCAAACGTATTCCCGCAGGCACACGTGACTTTGGTGTAGTGATATTCCGGATGGATTCCTGGTTTCATAGCAAAAAAACCTCCGCCTTGATTTATGGCGGACAGGAAAATGTACCATGTTTATGTGCGGATGGCAAGAGAAATCACGTTATTTACATCGTCATGTATGGGCTGAGCACTTTCCTGAATAGCCAGCGAGGTAAGAAAATTATAGTCCTAAATATTGAACCGTGCTCAAGTATGTTTTATCATTATTGAGTTATTCCAGACGGGATCAGCCTGCGTTTAACGCATGCGGTTCCAAATCAGGACGTTTCCTGCGGGGAAACTATTACCATACCTCACTCGCGCGTTCGCGGGAGGCATTATGCGTTACCTGTTTTACCTCTGCATTTTTGCAGGGATGCTGCTCCTTGTCAGTTGCTCCGGATCATCCTCACCAGTCACACCGGACAACCCTTCAGAACAAGATACTCATAACCTCGCGGTAGAAGCTGCTCTCGACGGAGTCGAGATTCAGAACACCGACCTGCTGTCGGTCCGGCTTGGCGGCACAGAACTACTGCCGTGGGGATTGATCGAGGTCATTCTCGAATCGGGAGGAACATACCCGATCGAGATCGGTCTTGAGAATCCTGCCGGAGAAGTGCTCGTCAGTGTGGATGGAGCTGCATTGCTGGTCGATAGCAGTCCGGTTGAATCGTATCGCGGCCCGGTTGCGGGAAATATCGCAGTTACTGACCTCGAGGAGAGAATCGTTCTCCACATCAAGGTGCCCGGTGAAAATCCACAGGTGAGGGACATCACGATCCGTACCGCGCCGAACGACGCCTGGCCGACAATCGCCAACCTTGGTGTCGAAAACTTCATTGAACCCGAAACAGGCATCTCGTTCGACATCGCAGTAAGGGAAGTCTGTGTCGGTGTAACACCGGGAACCGATATCAAGGTAGTTGAAGCCCTGGTCGGGTCGCTCGGTTGTGAAATCCTGAGGGCACTTCCAAACATCGACGTCTACCGTGTGAGAATTCCCGATGGCTCATCGTACGAGCATTATTTCAGGCTGTACGAATCGAGTGGAATCGTACTCTTCGCGGAACCCAATGCCATTCACTACCCCGATATTGTTCCGAACGATACGTACGAGGAGTACGAGTACGGTAACGGGCTCATGCAGCTTTACGAGGCATGGGACATTGATCAGGGCTCGAGTGACACGATAGTAGCGATTGTAGACTCAGGCATCATGAGGGACCATCCGGACCTGTATGAGAATGTCATCGACGGTGAGGATTTCATCGATCCGCCCGGTGACGGTCTCGGTGGTGAGACACCCGGTAACGGAGTTGATGAAAATAACGACGGTTACGCGGACGGTAACGTGGGGCATGGAACCCACTGTGCCGGTATAGCTGGAGCGGTTGGTAACAACTCCGAGGGTGTGTCGGGCCATACATGGAACACGCACCTGCTGCCGTGCCGTGTTTTCCCGGTCGACGGTGATTCCGGCGCGAATGATACCGATGTCGCTGACGCAATCATGTGGGCGTCGGACCAGGGAGCCATAGCTATCAGCCTTTCACTGGGCAGCCCTTATGGTTCTGGAACAGAGCAGGCGGCAATTAACTACGCATGGGGCAACGGATCGGTAATAGTTGCAGCGGCTGGAAACTCGAACTCCACCGGCTCGCATTACCCGTCGATGTTCCCAAATGTTATCTCAGTGGCCTCGACCACGGCAAATGACACTAAATCGAGTTTTTCGAATTACAGCACGACAGTCGACTGCAGCGCCCCAGGCTCAAATATCACGTCAACTTATTTCTACGAGCATGGGGGAGATCCCTGGTCTGTGTCAGAGAGTAACCGCTATGCATCGATGAGCGGTACAAGCATGGCATGTCCACAGGTCAGCGGGCTTATCGGACTTGTCGCGTCGTACTATCCGACCTACACGAATTCGGAAGTAGCCGACCAGGTAGTATTCACAGCTGACAATATCGACGCACAGAATCCGAGCTACGTCGGAATGCTGGGTACGGGACGTATCAACGCATACAACGCCCTGACAATGCCCCTGGCTCCTGATTTCGAGATTTTAAAACTCTGGACAGACGATGATAACCCGCTTTACAGCCAGGGTAACCGTGACGGGTTCCTGAATCCCGGTGAGATCATCGAGTTCAAACCGACAATCCGTAACACGGGTACAAAAGCCGCACCTGACTGCATGCTGAGCCTTGAAGGTGCCGGCACGAACTTTCAAACACTCAACGCCGCGATCGATCTCGGCTTCTTCGATCGCGGGGATACAATAACTCCCGATGTACCACTTATTTTCAGGGTCGATCCGAACATCACGGATGATACAGTGGTCGACCTGACACTCCATTTTGAGTTCCTTAACGGTGATCCGATCGATGTCCTTTATCCTGTAACCGTGAGAACGGACAAGGGTGTTGTCGACACGATTGGCTTTTACGGCGAGGGTCTCCTTGAGGATGAAATCCGCAAGGGTGTTACCGGAGTAGCCGCACTGAGCTTCACAATCGAGGGTGACCTGAACTACGGGACCCTCGATGAGTTGATTGTGCACCAGACCGGTTCAGCTGCGCCATCGAGTTTCACCGATGTTCAGCTCTGGCTCGATTCCGATGGCGATGGTGTTTTCATTCCGCAGTACGACACACGAATCGCTTACCAGTCTTACGACCACGAAGGCTACAGGGGAACGTTTGACGACCTGAACGACCCGTCGGCGGGCTTCAATACCGGAATCGACTACGAACCGTTCCCGGACGTTTTATTCGATGACGCCGGGTTGGCACATTTCTACGAGATCGTCCTCCCGACAGCCCCCGGAGTTCCAAGGACCGTATACGTGGTGATTGGAATACTTCCTGCAGCCGTAACCGGAGAGACTGTCCAGATAGGTATCCTCACAGCGGACGATGTTACCGTTCGTGTCCCGGATCAGGTTAATCCGCTTGATTTCCCGATACAGAGCGACGAGGTGCCCATTGTTGGCACCTGGCTCGACCCGGTACAGCTGACTATCAGCGGTCCAAGCACTGAACCCGCATATTCGTGGCGTGCTGAGACGGACATCTGTCCTGTAACCAATAATGTTTATGTTGTTTTCGACTCAAACCGACTTGGTGACTTCGATGTGTTTATCCGTCGGTCGACCGATCAGGCTGAGAACTTCGATCCCGCTCTCCTCCTCGACGATGATGGTGGAAGGGAGTTTTATCCCGATGTAGCCGTTGATTCAGCGGGCGTTGTGCACGTCGTGTATTACTCGACCAAGATAGCGAACGATAACCGTGAAATTTACTATGCGCGATCAACTGACAACGGCGCGACATTCGAAGACCCCGTGCGACTGACTGATGCCACGAGGGATTCGAGAATTCCCAAGATTGCAGTCGGTCCTGACGACAGCCTGAACATCGCGTGGCATGACAACCGTACAGGATCGAGTGACTACAATATCTACTTCAAACGGTCCGATGACGGCGGTGACACATGGACTGACGACCTGATGGTCGCTGACACCAGTGACGAAAGTGAGGAAGCTGCAATCGCGGTCGGCGGCGACGGTGTTATACACATCACGTGGGAAGAATTTTCGGGATGGTACGCAGGTAATACATTCTATGCGCGGTCTATTGATGATGGTTTAAACTTCTCATCACCTGTCCAGTTATCTTCCGGTACTTATGACGGACGTGGATACCATTCGGATGTGGTAGCGGACGATCTCGGGCACGTCTACGTGGTCTTCCATTACGTTCCCTGGGGCGAGGATGCCGAGATCACGAGTGTAATAAGCGACAATTCCGGTGAATCATGGAACACCCCGTTAGCTATTACAGATAACGATGTTCCCGACAGCCGTCCGGCAATTCACGTGATGCCCGATGGAAGCTGGATCGATATCGTCTACCGTATCAGGGAAGCCGGCACATGGAACATCAGGCACGTACAGTCCGACGATGGACTTGCAACATGGTCGGAGCCATTCCAGATTTCGATCTCGGACGGTGGCGATGCCCGTGAGCCGGTTGTTGCACGTGCTGCGAATTTCAATATCTACGCATTCTGGGAGGACATTGTTAACGCGAACGGTGATTACGAAGTTTTCTATAACAGGTTCCTTTTCTAGTAACCTGATGTAGTTCAGTTACATAAGAAATTTACTAAACGACGCATGAAAGTGCGTCGTTTGGCTATAATACGGTTCATCCCATCTCTTGAGGTCTATAACATGAGAAATTCAATATGGTTTCTGGTCCTGGTAACGCTTATCGCTGTTACAGGAGCAGGTGAAAGCATTGCTCAGGATGCGGGGGCGGATGAATCCCGTCTCGCAGGTGTATCGAGATCGGAGCTGGTCGTGCCCGGTGAATTATGGGATCGAGTTATATTGAATGTCGGTCATGAGGATCGCGCTTTCGGGTATACATCGGATGAGATGGCCCATTTTGGCGTTGGATCCGAGCACATACTCAGAAATATCGAGATGCTTTTCAGGAATATTACCGACGTCCCACGGTTTACAGGGCGAATGAGTGACGGGCTGCTTTCCAATCCGCAGAATTTCGCGGAGTCATCATTTGAGCTGTACAGACTCCTCGACGCGTACAGTGCACGAGTAATGAGCTATGAGCTGCCGACCGGATGGGATGTCGACTGGATTCCTGAAGGTGCAACAGTCGATGAAGCGTTTGACATAGTGCTCGATCGTGCGATGGATGATGGAATAACGTATCCGATCTGGGACGATGATCGTGCGGAATGGGATTCGCTTCCGGATGAAGTCAAAAGGCTGGTTGTACGGGTTCTCATAGCGGCTGAAATTGCTACTCCCTGGCTCCTGGAAGCGTACCGAGAGAGTTTCTACACAGATTATTTTGGAGTCAGCGATATAGATCGGATCACTGGCGAACAACTGTATGAGCTTGGCACATGGCCTTGGCAGGACGAATCACCGGATCCGTCGCCAAGGGAATCATTCGAAATTCTCTCTGAGTTCGACATAAATTATTTCGCCACGGGATCCAATGAGTTCATGAGAATGGTCTACGGCGCGATTGAGGAGTACCGTTCAGCAATCAGCGAGACGCAGATAAATTTCGGTGGATTCGAGTATTGCGAGTTCTACACATCGATGGGAAAGATCGGAATATTCGGTGCAGGAGTCGATACGATCGAGGGTGATTACTCACTTGTAGTCGATCTTGGCGGCAGCGATGACTACAATGGTACCACCGCAGTTCCCATATCCATGAACCAGCCGATAGGCGTAGTAATAGATCTGAGTGGCAATGATGATTACGTAACCGACCGAATCGCCGGACTTGCCTGCGGTAACCACGGAATCGGTGCGATATTCGATCTCGCAGGTGATGATGAGTACGAGTGTGAGGAATCGGGAATTGCATCGGCATGGTTCGGGACCGGAATGGTCGTTGATTACGGCGGGAACGATCGTTACGAATCGAATCGATGGAGCCAGGGACATGCGTACGCGGGTGTCGGAATGCTGGTCGATCTTGGCGGTGATGATTACTACGGCTGCATCGAGCACTCGCAGGGACATGCGATGACCCTGGGATGCGGCGCGATTATTGATGTCGCCGGAAACGACATTTATTACGCCGATCCCCGGGGGAATGTCTCGGAGTTGTATGAGGGAAGAACGTGCAATTTTGCGCAGGGAGCGGCGTACGGTCGACGGGCTGATTTCGGCGACGGGCATTCGCTCGGCGGTGGGATAGGGATGGTTGTAGACGGTGGTGGTGATGACAGCTATACCGGAAGCTGCTACGTTCAGGGGGCGTCGTACTGGTGGGCTCTTGGATTTATCGAGGACAGGGGCGGGGACGATGAATATTTCTGCGAACAGTATTCGATCGGTTCAGCACCGCACTTCGCGATCGGATGCGCTGTCGACCTTGAGGGCGACGACAGGTACAACATCGGTAACGAGACGATTGAGCGTCAGTACCAGGCGCATGCGCGTGACGGCGCGTTCGGAATATTTATCGACGGCAGCGGTAACGATGAATATTATCTGACAAACCTCTGTGCTGGCTCGTCGGATCTGAACTGTTTGAGCCTTTTCTGGGACCGTATGGGCGATGACATATATTACGGACGTCGCATCCCGCCGAGATCAGAGGCATACTCGTTCGGTGACTGCCGGACGTATGGTCCGTTCAACACTTTCAGGGACACTATGGCATCGGTTGGCGTGTTCCTTGATACCGGCGGCCTGGATGTTTACGAGGAGATTATGCCTGAGGATGAAGAGACCGCCGATGGGCTTGTCAGGCTCCGGTTCGGTGATGATAAGGACTGGTGGCACAGGGAGTGCCCGTACCAGTGGGGTTACGGGCTGGATATCGACTGGTTCGAGGGTTTCGTCGTTGTTGAGGAAGAAGAATAGCGATTAGAATAAATCGTTGTGTGTTTCAGGCGACAACGCGACAGTTGTTTTGTATAATCTCTAACGGGGTAACGAATCTCAGAAGGGGACGCAACAGTTGATTGAATCCCATCCAGAGGAATCCCATCCTGAACAGTACTCAGACTGGGCACGTCTTGAGATCCGCAAAAGGATCCACACTGACTATTCGAAAATAGGTCACAACCTGTACGAGCTGGCTCACTCCCTGCTCGATCTCAGGCCAAATGACGACGTCCTCGACGTGGGCTGCGGTCTTGGCGATTTCCTGACAATGATCCGCACCAGGGGGCACCTCGGGACGCTTTGCGGTGTGGACCAGAGCCCGGAGGTAATTGAGGAGGCACGTGACAGGGCAGGGGAACTGGCTCCATCGATCGATTTCAAGGTCAGGCCTGCTGACGCGCTTAGATTTCCGGGTTCCAGCTTTAACTGTGTGACAGCACTTCACGTTCTGGGACATTCAAAGCCGGGCAGGATTCTCAGGGAGCTTGGACGGGTAATTAAAGCTGACGGGCGGGTTGTAATCAGTACCAATTCCAGGATGTCGTTTCCACTCCTTGAGGAGCTTAAAAACCGTGCAAGGCAAAGATTCGGTTGGTTCCTGGCATCTGAGTGGACGGAGGGTTTCGACTCTGAAAGCGCACCTGAGCTTCTTAGACGGTATTACGGTGAGGTCAAGGAATTCCGCTACGACGATGTGCTCCAGTATCCTGATGCGGAGGTCCTGGTGGATTTCTTCAGATCGACACGTGGGCTCTGGAGCGATGGGTTAACCTCCGCGGAATGGGAAAGGATTGTGGACTGGGCCCGTGAGCAGGCTCTCGAACTGATTCCGGAGCATGGGTATGCTGAGGATCCGAAAAGTTTCTCACTGTTCCGATGTACGGCCCCGCTGGGTCTTTAACCACGATTAAGTGTTCTGTGTTAAATCGAATTGAATGTGTGGAATGAATGAACCTTCCGGGACTGCATTGAGTCTGGTAAATGATCCCCAAACACGGTCCAATCAGGTCATTTCAGATGTAATTAATGCGAGGATAATAGTGGCCGTAAGCCTTGACAAGATCATGGCTACAGTGTATAAATTGGGTAGATAAAGTTCTCTGCCAATACTACCCCGGATCCCCCGAAAAGCAGCAAGCACTTGTGGTTCTTCAAAGATACCGGTTTTACATTTAAGATATTATGATTTGAATTACAAGTAGTGCTTTGTGATTGGGAACCCTAAAGATACCAGACTTGAAAATTGATCGTGCGATGGGAAAAGGCGTTAATCCTTAGCTTTCAAAGATAACACAAATATACCGAATCTTGCCGGTTACAAAGTGGGAACAGGGTGAAAACCGGCAATACGTATCCGGAACCGACGTAAAGAGATAGAAGTGTATAGGTCTGGAAAGATAATCCTGGCGGGAAGCTTCAATAAGCCCAGGAGAATTAATACTGATAACAGCCGGGATTCAAAGAGACAATAGCATCACGTAAGAATACTCGACTGCATCGATAATACCGTCCTTAGTGCCACAGAAACGCATAGGGGTTAGCAGATCCCGGTCGGCATTTGATCGACGCAGAGTGAATGGAGTTTAACATTGGGTAACGAACGATCCAGAAGGAACCTCCGTCCAAGGACCACACGTCCCGAATTGGAAGACGATCAGGGAAATATGACCGAACGGACCGGAGCGCAGAGATACAGGAATGGAATGGATAGAAAATCACCACCCCCCAGAGGCGGCAGACGTCCAGCCGGTAACAACGGTGGCCGTCACAGCCGCAGACCAGCATATGGCGGTGACCGCAACACCGGTAACCGTGGCTATGCTGATCGCAACGACGGGGGTGGGAAGGCGAACGGTATGGATATAGCAACACTGGAAGTAAAAACATTAACAGAACTCCGGGGAATGGCCAAGGAAGTTGAGGTCCCCGGAATCACCACTCTCAAGAAAAAGGACCTGGTACTCGCCATCCTGAAAGCTCAGGCGATGAGCTCAGGCCACGAGTTCGCGACAGGAACGCTTGAGATACTTGGAGATGGATACGGATTCCTCCGACGGAACGGGTATACACCTTCACCTGACGATATTTACGTCAGCCTCAGCCAGATCAAGAGATTCAGTCTGCGAACAGGTGACACGATCCAGGGCCAGATACGTCCTCCAAAGGACAATGAAAAGTATTACGGCCTTATCAGGATCGAAACCATCAACGGTGGAGACCCGGAATTCGCGAAGGATCGGCCAAAGTTCGGCAAGATGATTCCGGTCTTTCCCGATGACCGCCTGGTACTGGAGACCACTTCACAGATAATCTCGACAAGACTGATCGACCTTATCTCCCCCATCGGCAAGGGCCAGAGGGGTCTTATCGTCAGCCAGCCGAAGGCCGGTAAGACGGTCCTCCTCACGATGATCGCCAATGCGATCAGCGAGAACCACCCCGAGGTTGTCCTTATGGCGCTGCTCATCGATGAGCGTCCCGAGGAAGTTACCGACTTCGAGCGAAGCGTCAAGGGTGAGGTGGTCTCAAGTACGTTCGATGAGCGTCCCGACCACCATATCCAGGTCGCTGAAATGATATTGCAGAAGGCAAAAAGGCACGTGGAGCACGGCAAGGACGTCATGATCCTGCTCGACAGTATCACCCGACTTGCCCGGGCTTACAACCTCGTTATGCCGTCGTCCGGCAAGACACTTTCAGGTGGTCTGGACCCGAATTCCCTCCACAAACCGAAACGGTTCTTCGGAGCTGCGAGGAACATGGAGGACGGTGGATCACTGACAATTGTCGCGACAGCGCTGGTCGAGACCGGCAGCCGTCTCGACGATGTCATTTTCGAGGAGTTCAAGGGCACTGGTAACATGGAGCTTGTCCTGAACCGTGACCTTGCCAACAGGCGTATCTTCCCGGCGATTGATATCCTCAAAAGCGGAACACGTCACGAGGAACTGCTCTACGGTGAGAAGGAAATCGATGCAATCCGTAACCTGAGGGCGATTATCGACAGCCTGGGTGATTCTCACGGAGCGGAATTTGTAATAGACCGGATCAGCAATAAGGCTTTTCCGACAAATATGCAGTTTATAGAGGCTATCCCCGGATGGTATAATATCTTCCTGAAGGGTGATTTGAGAAGGAATGGCGGTGGGGGAGGACGTAACGGAATGCGATAACGGATTCTGTTCCTGATAAGAAAAATCAGGTTAACCTTGATTCTTCCCGGTCCTTCTCTTGCTACCGAAGCAGATCGGGTAAATACAGCCGGCGTCACGAGATGGCGCCGGTTTTTCTTATACCTAACACATTAATAGTCTCTTGACAGGCAATAAATTTGAGTATATCTTTATAGAGTGATTATTAATCGGGTAGACCTTAGGTTATCGAACGTGAAACATTCGACCGGGTTGTTGCAATTCTGTTGAAAATACAAACTGAAGGCTACTGGTAATCGCCGTTTAGAGGATGGCAGCAATGAGCGGAAAATTCTGGCAAATTTCCGGCGTACTGGCACTCCTGGTGGTTATGTCGGGTTGCAGTGGTGGTGGCGGTCTTGTGATCGGGGCTATTACAGGTCCCGATGCAGTGTCCGGACAAACTACCGTTCAATACTCCATAACCGCAAAGGGGGATACCGGATTTGAATATCAATGGGCGATCGATCCAGCCTGGATCGGGACTATTACTCAAAACAACACTGCATCGGTGATGATCGAATTTTACTACGTGCAATCAGACATGGACGTCCAGGTATCTGTGGTGATAATGTCGGACAACTCCGGTCCTGTTATAAGGACCAGGAAAGTTGTCCTGCGAAATGTTGAAGACGGTGAATTAATTGTAAGTGAGATTCAAGGCGCTGGTATGATCCCCGAGTACACGAGCTCGGATTACAGCGTGACCGTATCAGGGAGCCCGTGGGTAAGCTATGAATGGTCTTGCGATCCCTCGGATGCCGGAATCATCCTAAACGGGAATACAAATGAAATCAGTTTCCGACCGTACGGCGTTGAATCAGATACCAAAGTTGAGTTGTGGGTGACGGTCTCTGCGGGTGACTCAGATAGTTCGGAGAGGATAATGCAGGTTGTTGTAGGCGATGACTACAACCCTGGGGAATATCTTGGCTCTGGACATCCCATCGAAGGCGTCAATTTTGCACGAAATAACCGGTCAACACATGCCCTTCCCCAGTCACTTGCGGGAGGTGAAAGCCTTGTTCCACCATTTAATGTGGAGCCGTATTTGTCATCAGTTGAATTCGAAAGGACTCAGGATGCGGTGCTGACATCGGATGAAATGCTTTACTACTCCATGCATTATTGGAAAGGTGCAGAAATGTATGTCATGCGATACGACAATTACTCGATCCTGTCCATCTATTTCGGAGATTTAATCGGGGAAAGGTACGATGGTGGTAAAGTACTTGCCGCACATTCCGAGGGCCTTGTGACGATTTCCTCGCATTACATCGAGGATCCGATATCCGGTCACGGCGACTATTACGGTTATGGCTGGACCGACGTGTATCTGCATAACTACTCACCGTGGCCTGACTTGCTGGCATCTGTAAAAGAAAGCTGGGGATGGCACCACCTTTATGGCGACACGGGCGACTGGGAAACGGCTCGCAGGTTCTACGATGTATTTTTCCTGCCTGACGATCGGATCATACCGGCGTTCACAAGGGCTCTTAGCAATGATGAGGGATTAAACAGCTTCGTTCAGATTCTGTCCTCCACTTTTGATGAACTTGCGGAGATAAGCTTTACGGGATTAGTGACCGGTTTTACATTCGATGAACATACCGGTAACACTTACATCTCGACTGAAGAAGGGCTCTACAGCTATTACTGGGAATTCAATGAATTCTGGAATACGTTAGACAGTTGTGACAGGTTCGCTGCTGATATCCCAGTGCTGGCTGACAACGGAAACGTGCTTGGCTGTTATAACGGGGTTCTGAGAAGTTACAACTTGAATGGGGAATTAATCGCTGAGGCAGGCGGTACCACGTACCTCAGGCCTGCGCTTCTGAATGACGGAACGATTGTGACGCTCTCCTTTTCAACGATCATGTTTTTGAACGAGAATCTTGAATTGGTTGATTCGATCCCTTTACCCGCTGGATCAACAACCGGGGACACATACACCCGTCCACCACTTGTCGATGCGTACGACAGGCTGGCGCTCTTCACTGGCCCAAATCTTTTCATAATCGATCACTACGGTACTGTCCTCGCTCAAAGAACATTCGAATCGGATATCGTAGAAATCCGACTTGGCCCCAATCATCTTTACGTTCTGCTGGATTACGAAATTTTCAGGTTCCCTTCTTAGCCTGAATTTTACCCCTCACAATATCAAGTACAGTCTCAAGAGTTTCCTCGCACGACCAGTCGGTGTTGTTGATTTTTATAGCGTCATCGGCGGCTTTGAGGGCACCCACAGGACGTTTCAGGTCGCTCAGGTCGCGGTTCATTATCTCAGCCTTGGCATGCTCGAGGTTTGAAGCTGCCGGCTGGGACGCGTCAAAGTCGTTCATGCGTCTTTTTGCGCGTTCCTCCAGGCTTGCATCAAGGTAGATTTTTACATCAGCATCCGGGAACACAACGGTACCGATGTCCCGACCTTCCACGACTACTCCCCTCATTTTATCCCCATCTGCAAGTTCTGAGCATAAATGTCCGGCGATTCTTCGTTGCAGATCGACCATCGCTTCACGAATCCCGGGATGCCTGCTTATCGTGCTGGCTGCCCTGCTGACCTCGTTACGTTGCAGATATTCTGCAACGTTCTCACCATTGACCATCACCGTGCCAATATCTACGCCGAGTTGTGTGGGTCTGAAATCGATATCTACCGTTAGAGCGAATTTTACTGACGCATCTTCAT
>JAUWTM010000060.1 GCA_030614715.1 Planctomycetota bacterium | reverse complement strand
GATTATAACAGGTGTCGAAACTGCCGAGCAGGTCGATTACATTTTCGCACTTGCATCGGATGACGATGAATATATTCGCGACGCGGCCTTCAGGTCGCTGGAGAATTTAGTGGAACTTGACCTCGGCGAGATATCCGAACGGGCGGGTAACCGTCTAAGTATCCTGGAATGAATTATTAAACTACATTCCCCCACTTTTCCTGAAAACCGGGCATTAGTCCGGCGGATTGATATCCCCGTCGGCTCCAACACGCAGCAACATGCCGCATACATGTATGATAAAATCTCTGCACCTTAAAATCGAACCATGACCAACCAGCCTGGACAGCAGATAAGCAAACCGGCCCTGTTCTCGATGAGCATCGGCGTGACAGCCGTCGTCGTCATGTACTTCTGCTTTCCCTGTCACAGGTACTTCGTCGACGGCATCATGTACGCCATCGACATGCGGGACAATCCCACTTCATGGATTATCCACCCCCATCACCTCCTGTATCCCCTGCTGCCCCAGTTCTTCTTCAAGGTCGCGGGTGGTCTGGCAACAGGTTTCACTGAACTGGATTTCCTGCTGGTCTGGTCTATGTTCGCCGGTGCGCTGGCCACGTGGGGACTCCTTATGGCTCTGCGTGCAGGCTCGATGTCACCGACCGCTGCGCTTATCGGGATCGGGTTCTTCTCATTCACACGTGCGGTCTGGTACTTCGCCGTAACCCCCAACCAGAACAGCATCGCGTTAGCGTTTCAGGTTCTGACGCTCCTGGTGATAATCATTACCTCGCGACGTCTGCCGGAGATGCCGTCGACCCGGAACCTCGTTGTCATTGGCATTTTCACCGCGCTTGCGATCCTCACAAGCCAGCTCAACCTTGTCCTCCTGCTACCCACACTACTCGTCATTTATTACACCGATGCATCGCTCCGCGACAGGTTCCTTAACGGACTCAAATTCCTCGGCATAACCGCACTGATCGCACTGGGGATCTACGTGATTATCGGCATCACACTCTCAGGACTCAGGTCGCCCGCGGATTTCCTCGGCTGGCAGCATTCCTACGTCTACCAGGCCCGTTGGTGGGCTCTCGGCTTCATGGACGCCCTTGAGCGAAGCTGGGAGGGCCTGATAACTGTGCATGTGGCGTCAGTCTTCACGGAGAACGGTCTGTTCGGCAACTGGCTTCAGGGCTTCGGATCGATCCAGTGGTACATTTATCTCGTAATCCGGCTTGCACAGGCTTACATCATCGGATTCCTGTTCTTCGAGACTGTCAGGGCGATCGAGAAATGGGTCCGCGACCGCGGCCTGCTGTCGGTCCAGGCAATCGGACTTGCATCGGCCCTGCCAATCTACCTTTTTTCCTTCGCATGGGCACCCGAATCAAGCAACTACCGCGTCCTTTACATCGCTGGATTCTTCCTCTTCCTGACCCCGTCGCTCGAACACTTCTATCAACTTGATAATTTCCGGTTCCGGAAAACCTGGCCGCTCCTCCTCGCGCTTCTTTGCCTGTTCTCGGTGAATTTCATAACTCAATTCCTCCCACAGAGCGACCCCGGTGAAAACCCGTACAACTACGAGGTGTTCAGGCTATCGGAATACGTCACAGAGGGTGACCTTATTATCTACTCCGGCTCCGATGAGGGTCACATGCGCGGCCTGTACGCCCGGTACTTCCTGAATGTCGAGACGATCATGGCACACGAGTTCATCGCGATGGTCCACGAGGACACACGCAGCGTCATAGACGATTTCGAGGAGCGAAGTGCAGCCGGGCATTTCACGTTCGTGCACGAGGACGCGCTGTACAACACCGAGGACGTGGAATGGATGCAGTGGAACTACGGTTCGGACATTCAGCTTCAGGAATTACGCCAGTTCCTTGAAACGTGGAACGGACCCCTCGGCGCAGGCGTCCTCATCAATGACAGGCAGTATTTCCGATTAAGACCACGGATGACTGGGGAGTAGATTGCGAATTCAAGTATTACATTATTGACATTCATAGTCACTTCATATAAATTTAGTTTCATCCAAATTTTCTATTGTCCGCATTCTTAATGTTAACAAAAACGCTTAAAACCAAGCAGACGTTACGGAAATTGTCCTCAACGACTTATGTGATGGAAGCCGATATTGAATCGCGGTTGAACCTTGAATTCCCAGTATTCATTGAACTAAATAAATTAGAAAAGTTCATCGAAAGTATTCACAAAAGTCGTATTCATGATTCATTAATAACTCTGGAGTTCACCTGGAGGACAAATCCTGAAGAGGTAGGATATTTTGTTCAGAAGAATCCATTGGTTTTTAAACGGAAAATAAGAGACTACCAAGAAAGAAAACGGCAAGAAGGTCAAAATAGAGCATTTCAACATAGTGTAATGAGCACACTAATTTATTTAGGTATAATTAATAGTAAATATAAACCTCTACCAGTTTGGGGAGTGCTAAGAACTAGTAAATATAGAAATGTACTTGGTGAACTAATTGTCATTGCATACCATAAAATTTTTACTGAACTACCGGATGCGCCTTCCCAACCAGACGATGCTTTACAAGACCTTTTTTTAAAGAATTGTAAGGCATCGCTTTGGCAAGTAGATATTATGATTCGAACATTTAAAGCTCTTTGCGACATTGCTGATTTTTCTTCAGTTGATATAAATGGGATCATCTCAGAGATAAATCAGCCTCATGTATCGATAAATTCTAGTGCGCCACACAGTGGAATACCTGATCGCACAGCAGATCCCCCAAGGTCAATTTTTATCGCTCACATCTTTAATGATACTGGGTTCTCTTATTTTGAGGAATTAGAAAAATTTTTGAAATTACTCGACTTCGAGGTTAAATCTGGTGAAAAATATTCGCCCGATGAGATACCCATCAAGATTAAAAAAAGAATCCAAGAGTGCAATATTTTCATCGTAATATTTTCGGAAACTAATGACCCAACTTGGCTCCAACAAGAATTAACATTTGCACATACGGAAGATAAAGCTACTATAATATTGACCGAGACCGGTTTTGATTTTAAAGCTGGTATGATTGGTTCCCGGGAACCAATAGAATTTCCAGATGGCCAAATATCAGAATCGTATGTGAAAATACTTGAAGGTTTTACTGAACTTGGATACAAATTCTCAACGCTACATTAATGTTAACTTTCTGCCTTCTGAAGTGTAAACGTAAACGTGGTTCCTTTCCCTTCCTCACTCATAACGCTTACCTTTCCACCATGCGTGGTAACAAGCTCCTTTACGATCGCCAGACCTATCCCCGTACCGCCAGTCTCCCTCGACCTCGACTTCACAGCCCTGTAAAACCTCTCACAATACGCACACTTACCCTGAAACTTAAATAGAAAAACTCAATGTCGTCCTCAAGCACACGACATTGGGAAAGTTTTGCTTAGTTGGTTGGGGAAGTGTACGTATTGTGAGTTCTGAAAAAACTGTGAATGTAGCACGCGCGTCCCGCGCGTGATTATCAGTCGCACGTACGTCCCGTAAGTATCCTTCACCACATCGCGAACAGCACGGCGAATGTACCGATAATAAACCGTACCGGTTAACAGCATTCACGAGACCTGACAGGGATGACGGTCCCCGCTGATACTGTCCTCACTTGACAATCCACCCCCGATACTATATTACTTACCACGTCTTTGGACGTCCAAAATTTTTTAAACGATTTTACTACAGTAACTATCATGACCGAAAAATGCTTCAGTGGAACCGTTTTTAACAAGGAAGAGATCGACCAGTTGAAAGCCCTCGCTGCAACTGTTCGTCTGGACATCTTCACCATGCTTGGCGATCCCATGACCGTCTCCGAAATCGCACAGGAACTCGGGGTCGACCGCAAAACCCTCTATCACCACGTTAAAATTCTGAAATCGGCCGGGCTAATCGATGAGGTTGACTCCAAGTTCGTTAAAAATCTCAAGGAAGGCGTTTATAAACGCGCATCCGGGCTGAAGATCCATGCACTCCCGGCAGTTCTGTGGGACCAGGCCGGAAGCAAGATCATGGCAGCGATTCAGGAGATGGATGCAGACAGCCAGGATGCTGAATACCGCGACTGTGACTCCATCGCTACCGTTTCACGGAAACGTCTGACGGTTAACACCGACCGTCTCAAGGAAGTCCAGGGTAAGATCGTCGAGTACCGTGAGGAATACTGCCGTAATGTTATGGCTCTCGCTGATGAGCACGGCGACCTCACCGAGATCGAGATCATGTGCATCTTTTTCGACAGGAAGTAAGACCCAGAGCTGTTAAAACCTGAGGTAAAATGAATCTGTGCTCCATGTGCACCGGAATTTACTATATTTTCATAACGTATAAAATATTTAAAACGTTAGAATTACCTTATTGCGTTTAGTGAAAATTAAATATATAATCTCGACATCACTGGTAGATAACCGACTTAACGGGGTGCTTAATGTACCGAACAATTTTAGCTCTCGCAGCTCTTTTGCTCTTTATCGCAACAGGATGTTTTGGAGGCGGCGGATCGGTCATCCCTGAGGATGAGAATCACCACGCTGCTATTGCAGGGGTCTTTGCTGAACCGCAGCAGATAACCGAAACCTGCCTTGGCTGCCATGAGGACGTGGCTGACGCCTTCATGGAGACCGTGCACTGGACATGGGTAGCTGACGAAATTGTCCTGCCCGGGGGAACCGGACCAGAGCCGTACGGAAAAATAAACTCAATCAACAATTTCTGCATTTCAGTGCCCGGTAACTGGGGACGGTGTACGCAGTGTCACACTGGCTACGGCTGGGACAGTGCAGACTTTGACTTCACAAATGAAAGGAACATCGATTGCCTTGTCTGCCACGACACAACCGGAACATATAAAAAGGACTTGAAAACTGCCGGATATCCAGCGGCCGATGTTGACCTTCTATACGTGGCACGGAACGTAGGGCTCCCAACCCGGGCATCCTGCGGTTATTGCCACTTCAATGGGGGCGGTGCCAACGGGGTCAAGCACGGCGACCTCGACGACACGATGATTAATCCTCCAGCTTCGACCGATATCCACATGGGCGGTGCTGACCTTGTCTGCCAGGACTGTCACTCCGTAATGGATCATGATATCACCGGTCGACTTCCCTGGCTTGATTCAAATGTGAATAATTCAGTCAAATGTGAGGACTGCCATACATCAACACCACACGAGGATGCACGGTTGAACTGGCACAACAGTTCGGTCGCATGCCAGACATGCCACATCCCGATGTTCGCCTACGATGTCCCGACAGTCATGCACTGGGACTGGTCGACCGCGGGACTACCGGCTGCTCCGGACGAGCGAGTCTGGAATCAGAAGAAAGGCAGCTTTATCCATGGTTCCAACGTGGTCCCCGAGTACTACTGGTGGAACAGGCAGATGGAGAGCTATCTGCCGGGCCAGGAGATGGATCCGCTGGTGGAAACAAACCTTACCGCACCGATCGGCGATTTCGACGATCCATCTGCAAAAATCTGGCCGTTCAAGGTACACCACGGTCGCCAGCCGTACGACACGGTCTATAACCATTTCCTGGTACCCAAGCTGTTCGGTGCCGGGGGATTCTGGGCGACATGGGACTGGAACAATGCATTCACACTTGGAGCAGAAGCATCGGGTGTCGAATACAGCGGTGAGTACGGATTCGCTGACTCGGCAATGTTCTGGCCTATCACGCACATGGTCCAGTCAAGCGATAACGCTCTCCAGTGCAGCGACTGCCACGGCGGTGGACGACTGGACTGGGAAGCACTCGGTTACGAGGGCGATCCGATGGTTTTCGGCAGCAGGTGGTAATTAAATAGAAAGAGTGTACCTTTTATAAAAAACTGTACAAGACTCCCGGCTAAGACCGGGAGTTTTGCTTTTTTTATATCGTTGGCAACACACCACGCGCTTCATGTATAGTTGTCCTGTCCAGCCTGAACGGCTCATCGTCTTAATTCCAGCTAAGGAGTCGCAATTCAATGCTGTACAGGAAAATCAAAGACCTCGACATCTCCACACTCGGATTCGGTTGCATGCGTCTGCCCGTTA
Source organism: Planctomycetota bacterium (assembly GCA_030614715.1). GTDB lineage: Bacteria > JAJVIF01 > JAJVIF01 > JAPKYR01 > JAPKYR01 > JAUWTM01. The sequence continues at coordinate 17,110 of JAUWTM010000060.1, read as the reverse complement.
TCGATAACGACCAGGCCAGGATCGACGAACCCGAAGCGACTCGCATGCTCCACTATGCGATCGACAACGGCGTTAATTACATCGACACCGCGTGGCCTTACCATATGGAACAGAGCGAACCATTCATTGGCACGGCTCTGAAAGGTGGTTACCGGAACAAGGTCCACATCGCGACCAAGCTCCCGTCATGGATGGTCGAGAAGCACGAGGACTGCGATAAATTCCTTAATGCACAACTGGAGAAACTGGAAACGGAATACATCGATTTCTACCTCCTTCATGCCCTCGATAAACAAAGGTGGGCGACACTTCTCAGCCTTGATGTCCAGGCATTTGTAGAACGAGCTCTAAAGGATGGCCGTATCAGGCACATCGGTTTTTCGTATCATGGTGAGAATGAGGATTTCGCACCCATCATCGACGCATACCCTTGGACGTTCTGCCAGATCCAGTACAACTACATGGACATCAACTATCAGGGAGGTACAGAGGGCCTGAAGTATGCTGCTTCGAAAGACGTTTCAGTGGTCGTAATGGAACCCCTTCGCGGTGGAAAGCTCACGAGTAAGCTCCCACCCGACATTCCGGAGCTCTTCAACCAGTGCTGCCCCGACCAGACACCTGCCCAGCTTGCTCTCAAGTGGGTATGGAACCATCCGGAGGTCGCGACCGTGCTGAGCGGGATGAGCGCGATGGAACAGGTCGAGGAAAACGTTCGGCTCGCGAATTCCGCTGTCCCGAACTCCCTCACAGACGAGGAATCCGACCTGATCTCAAAAATGCGCGCCCTTTACCTCGAACGCACAAAGGTCGACTGCACGAATTGCAAATACTGCCTGCCCTGCCCCGAAGGGGTCGACATTCCGAGTATATTCAATCTATACAACGATCTTCACATATACGATGACAAACGATGGGCGAGCACCGCATATTCAATTTTCATTCAGGATGAAAACAAGGCAGATAAATGTACCGAATGCGCCGAGTGCGAGGAAAAGTGCCCACAGGACATTCCGATCATCGAAGACCTCAAAAAAGCCCACAAGGCTCTTACCTGACATCTATCAAAATTCCTTTTCTCCTGATCCTTTCTCCCGTAGCGCGGGCGTCCCGCCGGCTGTCTAGCGGACGTCTCGTCCGCATGAAAATGGGCATAAAAAAAAAGGGAGATCGGTTTTATCCAGATCTCCCTCCACCTTCCATGAAGGGATTAGCCTCCATTTTGGGATTTCGCCCTTGGCAAGATCGTCATCTTACCTTAGGAGCGCTCCAATCCGGGCCCTTTATGGAGCATATCTCCTGGGGAAGTCCGATTCCGTTTCCGGAATTCAACGCGGTGGAGGGATTTCTCCCTGCTTTGCATATCCTTCCGTGCCGGGAAACATGTTCCCTGGGAGATTGATCTCGTTCTGGAATTTCCAGCCCTTTCGCGATCCTTACCTTCGGGGAATTGCTTCCCTTCGGGGAGATTATCACGATCAGGATTCCGTTTCCGAAGATGATTTCTCTCTTTCCCGGTTTAAGTTAGACGTTCCGAGAGTCCTGCCCGTCACGGGATTGCTCCCGTTCTGGATTTTCGTCTCTTCCCGGTAACTGAATCCGGTTCCGGGAGATATCTCCGTCCGGTAACCTGTTTCCAAGTTGAGATGACTCCGATCGGTTGGGATTACTCCCTTAGGACCATCGTATCTCGGTTTGGAAATGAATCCCTTCCAGAGACCGCTCCCCTTCCTGGTCTCGATGTCCTTCCTGGGATTTCATGCTATCCTGGGATTGCTCCCGATCCAGCGTTTCGTCCCTATCTGGTAACCTCAACCAGTCCGGAGAATCACCGAGCGAGGATCTCTCCTCCCCCGGTGACCTGAAATCCTATCGGGGATTGCTCCCTTCCAAGACATCAGGCTCTGTATATGTTTATACTTGGTTTTACCTGCAAAGGCAATAGATTCTTATGTGAATCTATCCACAAAGTTTCCACATTTTCTCACTAAAATTTAACAATTCCGATACAAAATTTCGCGAGCGAAACCACAACACTTTTCCCATGCGGTTTACAGCCCAAAAAGTTCCTGACATCGATGAAATCAGGGATTTCAACAGCATTTGATGTCTGTCGACTTCTTCGTATCCCCCGAATCTTCACAGCATCCGCACGTCGGTTCTGTTCCCTGGATGGCTCCAGCTATTATCCCTGCTGCGCAGCCTACTCCGGATTCAACCGAAATCGCCATGGTCGGACAGTTTCGCGCACAAGCACCGCACTCCATGCACGAATCGCGGTCGCGTATTCTGGATTTCCTGTCAACCACCTCAAAAACCGCATGCGGACAAACCACCGTGCACATTCCGCACCCGATGCACTTATCCACGTCAAGTTCGAGTGTCACTACTTCAGAGAGGTATATTAAATTCGTCATTTTTCGATTCCTTCCATGCCCAGTTTACAGGAATCTCCCAGCTATCCACAACCCCAGGCCCAGTACGGCACCTGTGACCTGTGCCGGGACCGCGATACGCATCTCCGCCTTGACGCCCGACAGCGACGTGTATGTCGACGAACCTGTAAAATTCATGACGATAAAACTCGCTATCGCAAACACCATGAAAATCAGGCCGGCCATCCCAAATGTGTTTTCCGTGACTCCAGGATGCGACCACCAGTAGAAGACGGAGACAGCGGCAGCCAGCACTCCGACCCAGAATCCCTTCGCAGCGAATGCCCGTCCGGGCAGCCACGGAAGTAAAGCGGGGCCAAGAATACATCCTGCCAGATATCCAAACAGGAGCACAAGAGCACTGTATATACCCCGCGACAGCAGTAGATCGACTGAAAACCCATCTCGGCTGAATCCCGACAGCACAAATGCGACCAGCACGAGGGCTGCTATGTACTTTAATCCACCCACGAGCTCCATCGGGGTAAGAACCATCCTGTCCACGAATGGAAATCTAACACGACGCATTTCGTCAGTTGCAACACGACCACCATTCATGAAGGCAGGAAGATCTCCTGCGCGTACAGGACCGTAAATTACCTTGAAACCGCTGAATTTTTTTACCATGTGTGCGCTAACGCCTGTCGCGCCGAGCTGCGGGACGATCAGCTCACGGTGATCGACAATCTCTTCCAGTTTTACGTCCGCGATGCGTCCCACAAGCTCCATCGTTCCGAACGTGCCCTTGCCGGCGGCACACCAGACGTTAATCCCCTTAGTGTCAAGGACCAGTATCCATGCGTCACGGCCCGACATGCTGCTTCGGAGAGCATCAAAGCTCATCTTGTAGTTGGCAGACACCAGTACTGGTGATGCTGATGTCGGATTTCCTGTTGCGTAGATACCGGGTGCGATCGAATAATCCATCCGCCCCATCCCCCATCTTGCTTTCCACGTGCCCAGACGGTCGGACGTCATCAGCTCTGACGGAACTTTCCGGATCTCACGACCATTATGAAGCAGTATCGATGCACCGTTTATTTTTTCCACGGCTTGCAGCATCCTCCAAAGAACACATTGATTTTTTCAAGCGTCGACGGATCTATCCTGCACTCGACCTTCTGCCCGTTGCGATCCATCCGGATCAGTCCAGCCCTGCTGAGCTCCTTCATATGGTGCGAAATCGTCGACATTGCCAGCCCCGTGTCCTCACCCAGCTCGCTTACGCATGGACACGGTTCCGGCTCAGTTAACCAGGAGTCCCCTTCTGAACAGCATGCGATCAGGCGGAGGAAAATCTGCAGACGGTTCGGATTTGAGAGCGCCCCGAATATCGCGGACATTTCCTCCATCTCAATATTTCGACTTTTCGACATGTTTCGAATTATCGAACAATCCAGAGCGATTGTCAAGTGTATGGAGCTGCCGGTTACTTTGTGACCACGTACGTTCCCGCGAGTAGATCGTGAAGTCCCTGCTTCCTTTCGTGGAAGGCTATCATAATGAACCCAATCATAAAGACGCTCGATATAAGCTTGCACCAGAACCGTTTGGTGGCCTGCCAGAAGCCGATCGGGTCGCCGTACTGACCAACTACATTCATACCCAGTATTTTTTTTCCCGGCGTAGCACCCATCCCCGACGCTTCAAAGACTGCAAAATAGAGCCACATGATAAGGAATGTTATTGACAGCACAAGGGGATCCGGAATCAGCGTGTATATCTTCTCGATCTCCGAAATCTTAAATCCCGCCATAAACATTATCAAAGTAAAAATGAAACCCGTTATAAATGCGAACACCATACCGATGGAAATCAGGATGAAATAGTCGATGATTGCTGCCACCAGACGCTGCCAGAAGCCTGCGTACTCCTCGACATTCCCCCCGGTAAACCTCGTAATGACGGGATCTTCGGTCATCACGGGTGCAGGATAGAAGGTAATTCCGCACTTCTGGCAGTACTCGCTGTCGTCGGGTGATCTTTTTCCACAGTTCGGGCAGAACATTTGAATCCAACTGTACTGTGCGCTCCTCACCACAATCTTACCAGAGGTGGAACGTATAAAAAAAGGCCGCCCTTATCAGTCGACCGTCGTTTTCGCTGACCAGCCTGCTTTTCGCTAGAAATCAAGCGTGAAGCTGAATACTCCGCTTTCGAGCCTGCTGGAGACCTTCAGTCCGCAGTAGTTGAAAACCGACTGCATTGCCTTGTTCTCCTGGAGTGTTTCAGCGGTGAAACCTGAAATACCGTTTCTCCTCGCTATGTTTGTTAACGTCTTCAGCATGAACGACCCGATACCCTTGTTCTGCCATTCATCGCGAACCACGAACGCAACCTCCGCCCTGTTCGTTCGCGGATCGAGGTAATATCCACCGACCGCTATGATCTCATCGCCGTATGCCTCAGGCAGCACGCCGACAATGACCACCTCGTTACGGTGATCCACGTACACAAAATCCTGTATTTGTTTCTGCGGCAGGCTTTTCATCCTGCTCATGAACCTGTAGTAAACGGTCTGCTGCGAAAGGGCATAGAACAAATCCCGCATACCCTCGGTATCGGTCGGATGTATCGGCCTGAAGGTAATCTGTGTCCCGTCATTCAGCAGGTACGCGGTCCTCAATTCCTGCGGACCCACGACGATCCTGCCCTCTATCTCCCCGAGTTCCTTCCGGACGTACTTCATTTCTATTGCGTCCTTCAGGAGCTGCTCGCGAAAGTCCGGATGGGCGATACTTATCAGCGCGAGTGCCCGTTCCTGTACGCTCTTTCCGTGCAGGTACGCGACCCCGTACTCGGTTACTACATAATGGACGTCACCCCTCGTCGTAACTACTCCCGCGCCGGGACTTAACCGGCTGACTATACGTGAAATTGACCCTTTTTTAGCGGTTGACTGGAAAGCTATGATCGCCTTGCCGTCATGCGATCTTGCCGCGCCGCGGTTGAAGTCCACCTGTCCGCCGATCCCCGAATAAAACCTCGACCCGATCGAATCGGCGCACACCTGCCCGGTGAGATCGACCTCCAGCGCCACGTTGATAGCAACCTGCTTGTTCTGCTGACTGATCACGAACGGATCGTTCACGTATTCTGTCGGATGAAACGAGAACATTGGATTATTGTCAATGTATTCGTAAAGTTTCGACGTCCCGAGGCAGAAGCTGGCCACGATCTTCCCGCGATCCAGCGTTTTCATACAGCCATTGATTGCTCCAGACTCGACCATCTCGATGATCGCGTCGGTGAACATCTCGGTATGTATTCCAAGGTCCTTCTTGTCCTTCAGAAACTCAAGCACCGACTGCGGGATACGCCCGATGCCCAGCTCCACAGTGGATCCGTCATCGACCAGCGCGGCTATGAACTCACCGATACGCCTTGTAACCTCGGTCGGCTCACTGGGTAACGATTCCAGCAACGCTACATCCACGGGTACAAGGTAATCGAAATCATGAACGCTCATAAAGCTGTCGCCAAGCGTCCTTGGCATTCGAGGGTTGACCTGCGCGATCACCATCGACGCGTTCTCCGCTGCACTCTTGACAATATCGACTGAGATTCCAAGGCTGCACTGGCCCCTCGCATCCGGCGGTGAAACCTGGATCAACGCTGTATCAATTGGAATCCGTCCGGTATTGAACAGGATCGGAATATCAGACAGGAAAATTGGAGTGTAATCGCCAAGCCCCTCCTGGATTGCTTCACGGACGTTTTCAGAAATGAAAAAACTGTTCACCCTGAAGTTCCGGCCAAGCTTGCTCTGCGCGTACGGTGCATCGCCCATTGTAAGAAGGTGGATTATTTCCGTATCGGGAATTTCCATCGCACGGTCAACAAGCGCTTTTACAAGCTCCTGCGGTGCTGCGCACCCGGTCCCGATGAAAACAGTTCCTCCCGGACCTATGTTCGATACCGCCCCGGCAGCTGTCACCACCATGTCGGAGTACTTGTTCTGCCAGTCGGGATCGTAGGTTACCTTTTTATTCTCAGTCATTTCTCATCAACTCCTGAGATTGTCATCCTGGCGTCCGCGACAACCGCTTCGGTGCCTAATTTGCCAACGATTAACGGGTTTATATCAAGTTCGATAATTTCAGGGAAATCAGTAACGAGCTGGCTGATCCTCTGGAGCCCGGCCGCGATCGATGCCATGTCCACCCCGGATTGACCGCGTGCGCCCTTGAGAAGAGCATACGATCGTGTGCCGACAAGCATCTGCATCGCCTCCTCTGCTGTCAGCGGCGCGAGATGGAATGTTACATCCTTCATTACCTCGACAAAAATTCCACCGAGACCGAACATGAGCATCGGTCCGAATTGCGGATCACGGCTCATACCGAGGATTACTTCCAGTCCCCTGTCAGCCATTTTTTCTACCAGCACACCCTGAAGGTCGGCTTCCGGTACTTTCCGCCCGATCCTCAGCATCATCAGGTCGAACGCGTCCATCACGTCGGACGGTCCCGACAGGTTGATTCTCACACCGCCCAGATCGGACTTGTGAATGATATCCGGTGACGTAATTTTCATCGCGACCGGGTAGCCGAGCCTTTCCGCTATGTCGACAGCTTCATCTGCACTGGTTGCTACATGCCCTTCCGGGATATTGAAGTCGTACGCGCGTAGAATTTCCTTAGCTGAGACCTCCCCAATTTCCCTGTAACCGAGTTTTACATGACGGTGAAGCACTCTTTCGACGCGCCTTCGGTTAACCGGGAACCTCGTCACGATCCTCGGTGGTCGATTGCGCCATGCGTGGTAATCAACCATCGCTTTTAGTGCCGCAACCGCGCGTTCCGGTGAGAAGTACTGGGGTATTCCTGCAGAGGTCAGAATTTCACGTCCCGGACCGACCTCCTTCACGCCCATAAACGATGCAAGAACCGGTTTCGACCCGTCGATTACCTGTGTTACAGCTTCAGCCATCTCCTTCGGCTTTGTCATGGCCTGCGGAGTCAGCAGAAAAATAATCCCGTCGACATTCGCATCCGCCTGCGCAATCCTGACAGCCATTGCATATTCTTCAGGTCCCGCATCACCTAAGACGTCAATAGGATTGGCAGTCGATGCGGCCTCCGGCAGGTTGCTCTCAAGTTCATTGATTGATTCATCGGTCAGCTTCGTGACCACGAGTCCGCATTCCTCAATTGCATCGGCAGCGATGATTCCCGGACCGCCCGCGTTCGTGATAACAGCGACACGGTTCCCCTCCGGCAGCGGCTGCATGGCAAACGCGATACCGCAGTCAAGCAGGTGCTCGAAGGTTTCAGCACGTATTACCCCGGCACGTTTGAACGCCGCACCGTACGCGACATCCGCTCCGGCAAGACTTCCCGTATGCGACGACGCAGCGCGTCCGCCAGCCTCGGTTGTGCCAACTTTCAGTACGACGATCGGTTTTTTCGATGCAACCGATTCAGCCGCCCTGATGAAGAGGTTCCCCTCGTCGATACTCTCCAGGTAGCTGACTATTACCTTCGTGTCGTCGTCCTCACCCAACGCCCTGATAAAATCGACCTCGTTCAGATCAGCCTTGTTGCCCATGCTGATCATCTTCGCCAGCCCGAAGTGATTACCGTACGCCCAGTCAAGTATCGATGTGATCAGTGCGCCCGACTGGGATATGATCGATATCCCGCCAGCCTCCGGCGTGACGTGCGAGAACGACGCGTTCATCTTGTGATGGAGATTCATGAGTCCCAGGACATTCGGACCCATCATCCTGACCCCTGCGTTCCTGCAGACAGCCGCTATCTCCTTCTCCAGCTCAGCGCCCTCCTTACCGGTCTCCTTGAAGCCAGCCGTAATGACGATAATCGCTTTCGTACCTGCCTCGATTGCACCGACTATCGCTTCCTTCACAAGTCGTGTTGGTACCACTACAACTGTCAGATCTACTTCACCATCGTAATCACGGATATCCTTATAGCACCGGGTATTGAGGATCTTCTTTGCGCTGGGATTGACTGGAATTATCGGACCCTCGAATCCGCCTTCGATCAGTCCGTTCAGGACTGCATATCCCACCTTGCCGGGCGTTCTGGACGCTCCGATCACTGCGATCGATTCTGGGTATAACAGGGATTCAAGCATAGTTCAATCCTGTATATTGCGTGTCTTTTCACCGAAATTAAACCATCAAGACTGCTTCCAGACATACAGTATCAATTAACAACCGCTGCGTATAGAAGTCAATAGACTGTTTGTGCTTTTTTTCACAAATAGTGGTTATTTTCGCCATTTTCGGTCATTTTGCCTCGAAAAATGGACGAATTTATCAACGTTTATATGATAATTATCTTCCAGTTATTCTTACGCTTATGGCTGAAGATGTTGCATATTGCTTTGAAATTAAATTTTTCCATTGGTTAAATTCTTATTTTCCTGAATCGATAATGGTTTACTGGAGATTACTATGTTTATTGGGGAAATTGTTAAAACTGGATTTATGATTGAAAAATAATGTGTTTTCTGCAATTATTACGTGGCTGGTGTCGATAATCGGGGGGAATTCAGCACGATTTTAATGTAACGTCCTCTATGCCCGGTAACTGAGCCAGTTATTGATCTATGACTGACGCAGAACGAAAAAAAATTCTGATTGCGGAAGATGATCCGGCAACCTGTAAAATCCTCGAGACCACCATCGAGAAATGGGGCTATGACGTAATAGCGACCGCCGACGGTTCCGAGGCCTGGAAAATTTTTCAGACCGACCCTGACATCCACATTATTGTCAGCGACTGGATGATGCCGGAGATCGATGGCGTCGAGCTATGCAAACTAGTCCGCGGAGCCCCCGACCGTCGTTACACCTATTTCATTATCCTGACCGCGAAATCCCAGATCGATGACATTATATCCGGCCTTGAATCCGGTGCCGACGATTTCGTCACCAAGCCGTTCAACCAGCTTGAACTCAAGGTTCGAATCCTTGCAGGAGAACGGCTGATCGATCTCGAAACCCAGCTTGCCAACAAGGTCGATGAATTATCGCTGGCTTACAGTCAGATGCGTTCCGACCTCGAGGCCGCTGCATCCATCCAGCGAAGCATGCTCCCTGCTCGCACAGGACAGATTAAAACCGTCAGGTACTCAGCCAGTTTCATCCCCTGTGAGGAAATCGGCGGTGACATGTTCAACATCGTCGAACTTGCCGATTCAAAGGTAGGCCTGTATATATTTGACGTGTCGGGTCACGGTGTACCTGCCGCGCTTCAGTCGGTCGCGATGGGCAGGATCCTCTCTCCGTTTAATCCCGAGGCAAGTCTGCTCCTGGACCCACCGACTGATGGGAACCTCGATCCCGTCGTGGCGCCGAGCGACGTTGTCAACCGCCTGAACATTCGTTTCCAGTCCGCCTCCAGCAAGGGCGACTTCATAACCTTCCTGTACGGTGTCGTAGACCACGAATCGAGGATCTTCACCTACACACGTGCGGGACATCCCGCACCGATCCATATCTCCGGCGGGAAGGTCGTCGATATTGATGACAAGGGCGATATTCCGATCGGCATCGTCCCCGACTACGATTACGTCGACAACGTTCTCCAGCTCGAACCGGGTGACAGGCTTTTCTTCTTCACCGATGGAATCCCGGAAGCGTCCAGCGAGGACGGGGAACGTTTCAGCGAGGAACGTATGGTCAATCACCTTGCTGAGTTCTCCGAGTTGTCAATTGAGAGATGCCTGACACGGCTGGTGAAGGCTGTAAAAACGTGGCAGAAAAAGGACACCGGCGACGACGATATGACAATCATGGGAATTGAGATGGGCAGTTAAACTTAATCCCTGTACCTCGCAGCGATAGGCATACGTCTCCCCATACCATACGCTTTCGATGTTATCTTCAAACCGGGTGCTGCCTGCAGGCGTTTGTACTCGTTTCTGTGCACCGCTCGCACGATCCACTCTACGGTCTTCTCATCGAATCCCTTCGCAACTATTTCCTTTACCGAACGGCCCTCATCGATATAAAGCTCCAGAATTCCATCCAGTACATCATACGGCGGCAGTGAGTCCTGATCTTTCTGGTTCGGACGGAGTTCCGCTGACGGTGCACGCTCAATTATTCCCCCCGGTATGACCTCCCCTTCCCTGTTAATGAATTCAGCCAGCTCATACACCATCGACTTCCAGACATCAGAAAGCGGTGCAAGCCCGCCTGCCATGTCGCCGTACAACGTACAGTACCCGACCGACAACTCGCTCTTGTTCCCCGTCGCCAGCAGTATATGATCGAGCTTGTTCGAGTGTGCCATTAAAATGTTTCCCCTGATCCTTGCCTGCACATTTTCAAGCGTTACATCCACACCACCGCTGAAATCCAGGACTTCCGACAGCGTCTCGCGGTAGGATTCGTAAACTGGTGTAATCGCTACCGTCTCATGCCTGATCCCGAGGTTCGATGCAAGCTCACCGGCCAGGTTTGAGCTCATGTCGGAAGAGTACTCCGACGGCATCGCTATTGACGTTACGTTTTCCTTTCCCAGGGCTCCGACAGCAAGTGCTAACGTGACTGCAGAATCGATACCCCCCGACGATCCTGCAACCACCGATGAAAATTCGCACTTATGAATGTAATCCCGGATGCCCAGTAACAGTGCATCGTACACCGACTCTATGCGTTCCTGCGCGACATATTCTCCGCCGGACGCTTTTACACCCGTATCGATGGTCCTGATTTCCTCTTTGAATGGCGGAAGTACCTCAACAGGTTTCCCGTCACAGTCGACAAACAATGAACGGCCATCGAAAATCAATTCGTCATTCGCTCCGACCTGATTCACGATTACGAACGGCAGTCCATGCTTCTTCGCATGCCTGCTGATCAGCTCGTAACGTATCAGTTCCTTACCGATGTAAAACGGCGATGCTGAAATATTTATGAGAAGTGTCGCGCCCTTCTCCGCCAGCACCTCGATCGGATCGATGTCGTAATTACGGTTCGGCCAGAGTTCGGGATCGTACCAGGCATCCTCGCACACGGAGATCCCGAGCACATCATCCTTGAATCGTACAGTCGCGATCTCCCCGGCCGGGTCGAAATATCGCGCCTCATCGAATACGTCATAGGTCGGAAGAAGACTCTTGTGCTGTACGTGCACCACTTCGCCGTTGTGAATTAATACTGCCGAATTGAACAGGCCATTACCCTCTCCGGACCCGGACACCACCGGCACACCAGCAATAATTCCGGTATTTTCGAATCTCGCCGATAGCTTCACCGCGTCATCAAGTGCCTGCTTCACCCTCTCAAGGAACCACTTTCTGTTAAGGAGGTCGCGCGGAGGATACCCGGTTAGAAACAGCTCCGGGAGAACAACGAGGTCCGATCCATCGCCTTCGGCCCGAACGAGTGCATCCTCGAGCTTCCGAAGGTTACCCTCCGTATCCCCGATGGTCGGATTAAGCTGTGCAATCGTGACTCTCATTCAACTCAAGCATATCACAGAGTAGTAAATTTTCTCATCTGCACCCGGCACGTACATGGAATTCATTGTATCAATCTGGTAATCGACCATGCTTGTATTTGTTCAGTATTTAAAGACCGAAATTATAATATTGTTAAAATTTCAGCATGTATCCTGTCTTAATATCAATATAATTTTACGTATTAATAATTAGTTATTTTTCTCCACTCAAATTAACTTTTTGCATTTATCGTAATAATAATTTTAAATAAATTAATATGCTTGACACAGCATCTCCATATGGTAGATTAAATCATATTAAAATCTATTAACCTGGGAGGTTACCCGAATGCCGAGATGGCTGTTTACAAGGGCGGCCATACTATTATGTATGGCTGTTACAGTCTGTTGCGGATGTTCTTCCGGATCAGACTTCATCACTACGCCGCCCACCCGCGGCACCGCGCACATCGATTCCAGAATCGACATCGACGGCAGTATAGAAACGGATTTAAGATGTCTGGGAATCCGGGAATCTGTGGACTCCTCAGATTCCCGAACTGAGACACCGATCTGGCCTCGTCCTCACTGTTACCCACCGGAATTTGACGGCGTTTTAAGCTGTACCCTGATGGATCCACAGCAGGAATTACCGATCTGGACCCTGTCCTGCATCATCGACGGCACTTACGACTTGTCTGATTCGATCAGGTATGAGATCGAGATCCTTCCCACGGGAGAACGGCAATGCAACTGGTGGTCCGAGGTGCCGGAAGTACTCATTGACAATAATGAGCATTTCCTCGACATCTCCGTCGCAAGCCCGGATGGCTACCCAATGCATTATTATGAAAAGATCATTTTTGACCGAATCATTCCGCCCGGGATTGGAACTGTTTTTTATCCTTATCGAGATCTGACAATACCTCCTGAGTTACAGGGAGAGCCCGACTACACCAGGATCCTCGTCGGCATGGATGGCGACTTCCTCGTTGAGTGGAAAGACTACGTCACCGACCTGTTCTCTACCTGGAAGGTTGACGGCATCGGCATGGTCGACGTCGTTGATTTTGACTGGCCCAGAAAACTGATTACACTGCAATTACCATCACCACTTGAAGAGAACACAACACTCTATTTTGGACCGGTTGACCTCGGTGATGGCCTTATCGCTGAGGACAGCGAATACATGCCCGGCATCGGCGGTTTATTGGAACTTTTTCCTTTGAGCAGCGACTGCGACTGCAATTACATTGTTCGGGAACTCGAGGAAAAAGATCCGGATCAAGCGGAATCAAATGCCTGGTGTACGGAGATCGATTATCCCGATGCCAATGCTTGCCGCATCTTTCTGGATACATCCGGAGGACCAGGTCCCCCACCAACCTATGCCAGTTACGTTGAGAGAGAATACATCAAAAACATGATCCCGGAGATCGATTTTTACGCAACCGGAGATCCATGGACACTTCACGATCCCGTAATTATTCCGTTCACGTCCAGCTCCCCGGTATCAGGTGGTGTACAAACCACCCGTCCGGGTCGTTACGCCAACCATCACATCCACAAGGAATATTACGTCCTGGATGACGACGATCTGGTCTGCGCATCTGGTTTGATACTCGATGCTGATTTTGATACTGCCGATGTTACAAATCCACAATTCGCTAATGGCTCTCCTGCCCTTATGTCAGGTCCTGATGCTGGTGCCTGGCTTAGAACTCAGTCCGAACGAGATGATTGCTACAACATGGGCCCACTTGTCGCGCAGCTTATTGCCGCAGCGGAAGGTGACACCTGCGACGCAGTCTACTTAACCATTGATTGGATCGATGATATGTCCGCCTTCCATTCAGGTATTTCAGGATGGTGTATCGATTACATCGATCAGGACGGTGTGCATTTCAATTACGGTCCATTTGGTGGTGCCTTGGGCGCTCACCTGAATTTCGATCACGATCCTGAATATGACAGCCCGGGTGAAAAGTACCAGTGGATTCACGATCCTGCCTATCAGGATCATCAAAATACTGAACTACCGATGCTCCCGCCTGGCTGGCTCGCAACCGACCGTCAGAGAGAATGGGAGGAGGAGGCCACCATCTGGGAAATCACGGACCTTGTCAGATCCTGCACGGATATCAGGTTGAGGATTTCAGATCGTGCCGGTAACTGGACCCGTTCTGGTAACCTTATTAACACTCTGCCGGCCGGCACTTATGACTTCATTGAGCTGGGTATCCATACCAAAGATGAAAATGGCAACGACGAACTGGCGGAATTCTGTGCCAGCCGCGTACGAGGTCAAGTTTACCCTAACCCGGAACTCGACGTTGCCGTCCAGGTCCACAAGACCGATCCGCTTGTTCACACCCCTCCACATATCGAAGTCGAAGTGGATTGCCCCACCGATGAATCCGGTATTCCCTCCCAGACTATCACTGTTAGCCTGTACCCGGTTTGGTACGGTTCATCCAGACACATCTTCTGGAGCGACCTGTTCGGCAATCCTCCTGCCGATCCCTGCAATGAGGTGTTTTATGCTCGTGGGGATTACCTGCATTTGCCGAAAGGTGCCATGACTTCTTCATGCCAGGAGATTGTGGTAACTGACAATGTATGGTCCAGCACTGCTGCACCTGTAGACTACAGCCATACCCCATATTTATACCTTAGCGACAGCGACCATCTTCTCGGCACTGAAGGAGACCCGGTTAATAAGGAATGGATGGACTACACACAGATTTTCAGTAACGACACTACACAGCATAATCACTATTACGGGGGTACAACCGGGTATTATTTCGGAGATAATCCACCCGAGACGCGACGTGGGAGTTTTGTACAAGGTTGCCCAAATTCTGGCACAGGCCCGGCTGACGATGACAAAAACAACGACTGGATCGACGTGAGAAACGGTGGCGTTGAACAAATCACCGTCCACTCTCCGGATGTTGGTGAAACAGACGACATCGCCTGGCGCAGCAGGGGTGATCTGATGTTCATCTGGACTCATGGTGCTCATGATACAACCGATCCGTCTAATGATACTCCTTCCGGTGTAACTGATGACGCATGGAGTTTCTATGGACCACTCAGAGATAGAATTGGACCGTTCGCTAATCCACCTCCATATTCAGCCTGTTATGGAGCACCCAGGACCCATGGATACATGATGTACTATGAATGGGCTGCAGTTGGCGGTGATGTTAATTGGATCGCTACTTGCTCATGTGGCATCCTCAATGACAGATCATGGCCTTATTGGTCTTCATTAGTGTCATTACCCTACAAATCAATTTGCGGATATCGCGCAGACCATTACAGATCCGATCCAGGCGGACCAACAATCTACTTTGGCGACTACTCATACAACCTCACTCACCATTACGGCGTCCAACAACATCCGGATTATTGGTATTACTGTTCATCAAGCGAACCCTCAATTGTATCCTGGATGGAAAATGCTTGCGATCACTGCAACAGAAGTGTCTTTCCTTCAGTTTTCGCCACTCCTGGATCAATCACTGGATCTGCACTCAGGGCAGCCGCTGTCGACAATATCAATCGCTTTATAATTAGCAAGAGATGGAACTTGCATAATTACCTAACTACAGGATACTGGACAAGTTACGTCATTAAAATAAAAAATTAAAAGGTGGTGACAAGATGACAATCAAACGGTTAAATACTCTACTTCCACTGCTAATCATTACATTAATGATTACTGGCTTAAACAATGTTAATCCTGCAAACGCTGCTATATACAATTATGGCTTGCCCGCAATTTTCGATTCGGTACTCAGCTCGGACGGTGCATTCCTGTACATTACTCATCCTGCTGAAAATGCTGTTATCGAAGTTGAAACAATGTCAATGACAGAAACCAGGAGGTTTTTAATGCCGTCTCCTCCGACTCACTTGGCGCTGTCACCTGATGGATTCTACCTGTTTTCAACCCTTCGTGGTCAGCCAGGTGGACTGGCTCGTGTCGAGTTG
This sequence comes from Planctomycetota bacterium, assembly GCA_030614715.1. Taxonomy (GTDB): domain Bacteria; phylum JAJVIF01; class JAJVIF01; order JAPKYR01; family JAPKYR01; genus JAUWTM01. The sequence goes on along the minus strand of JAUWTM010000060.1, from coordinate 1,257 downwards.
CTATCTGGCATCGTCGACTCGATCTCAATGCCTGATGGGGACGTGTTGCACTTGGTTGTTGATCCTGATCCACTGGCTGACCGACTTTGGTTGATCGCCAGATCATGGCCCACAAACAGTGATTGGATGTCGGATGACATACCACTGCAAACAGGCCGGTTGTACGAGATAAATACCAGCGGTCCGTTATCAATCAGCTCCAACTTGTTTATTGACTCGTTACCCAACTCAATTTACTACTCACCTTTGTACGACAAGTTGTACGTGAAACATAACCTTGCTTTCGTCGAATATGATCCTCTGGGCAATTTTAATGCGGATGCGGTCTTATGGAGAGAGCAGCTCATTACGGTTTACGATTCTACCTCACTCGCTTATCTGAATTCCATCTACGCTGGTGGCGATTGGGACTGGTATACCAACTCAGAGCTGGCTGCCTGGGACGATACCGGCAGATACATGGCTGTACCGATAAGCGGTTTTACAATTCCCCAGTACTCCCTCAAGATCATTGATACTTCCAACGATACAGTGGTGTCCACGATTGACTTGCTAACCTGGGATGACGTGCCATTCGGGATTGATTATATCTTCAAGATCCCGGGTGAGAATATGGTGTGGGCATCCACAATTTGTGGTGCGATCGCCGATAGTGACCCCACCTGGCAGATGTTAAAAATCGATACCGTTACGCTGGACTTCATTCCGTACCCGGTTCATGAAGCCAGTGCGCACATTGCTGACTTCGCCGTTTCCCCTGTTGGTAATCCTCTTTATATTACTGTTCCTCTTAACGGCGAAGTCCTAACCATGGAAACCAATCAGTCCCCGGTCTGCATGCTGACCGTCGATCCGGTGACATACTGCGGTCCCGCTCCGGCGGAAATGCAGTTTGACGCTTCAGGCTCTTACGATCCCGACGGCGACGATCTTACTTACCTGTGGGATTTCGATAACGACGGTGTATTCGGTGATCCCTGGGACGCAGGTACCGAAGAACAGCCGATTAAGTACTACTACAACAACTGGGACCAACCGGTACATCTCCTCTTACTTGACGGCCAAGGTGGCACTGCAAATTGCTCCGTCAGCTTCATCGTCGAGATCTCCGATCTCACCCTGACTTATCCTGTGGGAGGTGAATCTTTCCAGATCGGATCGGTTGTCCCGATCACATGGGACTGTACGTGCGTAAATGGTTCGTTGTCCATCGAGTACTTTAACGGTTCTGACTTGCTTCTGATCGCAACCGTTTCT
>JAUWTM010000227.1 GCA_030614715.1 Planctomycetota bacterium | reverse complement strand
GCAGGATTTGATGTGTCCGGCAGCGAGGGTCTGGTATTCGAGATCCTTCCCAAGAACCAGAGAATGCCGTTCGACGACTTCAGGGCGCGATTCCATTACATCTTCTCAGAGAGAAATGCTCACATCATCTCGAGTCCGCGTGTAGCGGTAATCGACGGATTCACCGCGACAATCAACATAACTGAGAACAGGCCGTTCATCGTTGACGGCGGTGTTGTCATTGACCAGTTCGGTAACCCGATCCCGGCTCCGGACATTGTGACGTTCGTGCCCACTGGTACTACACTCACAATCACTCCGTACATTGACGACTTCGGAAACGTGACCCTGGACCTCAGTCCTACCAACACGTCGCTCCTTGGTGAGCCCCAGCTTATCAACGGAAACCTCGTCTTCGGTACCGCCAACGCATCAGTTACAACCGTACTGAGGATGCGCGACGGTGAGACGATCATGATCGGTGGTCTCAAGATCAAGAATCGCGATTATGAGACCATGCGTATACCGCTTCTTGGTGATATCCCGTTGATCGGACCGCTCTTCGGACGGACCGAGATTAACATTACCGAGAGCCAGTTAATCATCCTCTTGACTGTCCATCTGGTCGGGAGCTGATGCCTTGGTATTCGTGAGCGGGAAGAATTACGAGGACTATGTGAATTTCGTGTAAAATTCGGACAGCCAGCGCTACTATCAGCTGGCTGTCCGTTAATTTGATAACATATTCCGAATTAAGTCTTATTTAATGGGATTCCGACCAAACCTTTTGGGAAGTACCGGGGTCTCAATTAAGGAATAGCGCAGGATGGGCATGTGATCGTCGAGCGGATGTTACTTGATTAAAGGAATGATATAATATTCCCTGAGAGGGGTGGCCGTATCAGTTAGGTGCGGTTAAATACCTTATTCTGGGGCATTAAAAGGTTAGCCATGGCAGACAAAAAAGTTGTTGGCATTGACTTTACAAACCGGGAGATTCGTCTGACCCAGGTCGCTTACGGCCGTGGATTACCCAGGGTGGAGCGATTTGCCATTGGACCAATTCCCGATGGTGTCTTTACCGGGGGACGTCTTGTAGAGCCCGGAAGACTTGCCGAGTCGATTAAAGACCTTCTGAGGGGCTACAGGTTCACCGCGAAGCGTGCGGTCCTCGGAGTAAGTGGTCGTTACGGCGTAACGCGTATGATCACACTGCCGAAGATGACCGCTGCGCAGACAAGGGATGCTATTAACCTGCAGCTTAACCAGTACGTACCGTTCCCTCCCGCTGACAGCCTGTACGATTTCAAGGTTCTCAGGGAAGTTAAGGAAGGGGAACAGCCGTCGCAGGAAATTCTCCTTGTCGCCACCCGGCGATCAAGCATCCAGCCTCTCCTTCGAGTCATGAAATCAGCCGGTTTGAACCTGATCGGCATTAAAATTTCCACACTGGCTTCGTTTTCACTGTTTGAAGACATCTACCTCGACAGTGAGCAGGCGACTGCCTTCGTGGACGTCAGGGATACCGTCACTGATATCTCTTTTGTTGCAGATAACTACTTCAAGCTCTCGAGGTCAGTCGAGTTCGGTCTGACTAACCTGACTGAGCGTACGAGAACCAAGCTTGGATTGAATTACGATGAAGCGGTCGACCACATGTACCAGAACAAGGTCGACCTGATGGAAAGCTACAGGCCCTCTACAATGGACACGGCCGAAGAGGGAGTGGTAGAGCCGCCCCCGGACCTTGAGAAGGACGGCGGCAAAGACCCTGCAGAGCTTGACAGGCAGCTGGGTCTGGTAAAGGGTGACGAGTCGGCTGAGAAGGCCATCAGGGACGCTGTACTGCGCTCTATGGGCCAGTTCGTGAACGAGTTAATGCGTTCGATCAGGTACTTCGAAAGCCAGTCAAAGCGACGGTCACGTGTCGGACGCGTGATAATGTTCGGGTATATCGGCGGACTGGACGGTCTTGCTGAATACCTGGCTGAGCAGACCGGGCTTGATATCACGGTTGTCAAGGATCTGCCCGGCGTTGAAAGCCAGCTCGATCCTGCAGATGAACAGGAACTCAAGGGCAGGGAAGCTGTCCTCGTGGTTCCAATCGGTCTGGCGGTCGAGGGCGTCAAAAAGAAGAGAATTGACCTGAACCTCATCCCGAGGGAAGCTGTATTCCGGAGGAAAAGCTTCAATGCACTGAAATTTGCCGTGGTCGTAGTAATCCTGCTGGCCGCGATACTTGCCAATATCTACATCCAGCGCGATCAGGAGTACAGATCGTTCAAGGAAGACGAGGCTGCGATTCAGGCTGATATTGCCTCAATTCAGAACCTCTACGACGAGTCCCAGGACTTCAAGCAGCACATTGCGACGATCGAAGGCAAGCTGAAAGGCGTAATGACACTTGCCGCGATGCAGCCTCCGTGGCCGGTCATCATGGACGAGCTCGGACGCATCATGCGTAACGCGGCGTTTATCACAGAGATGCACTGGGACGCGAACGGCTCGACATGGGAGATCGCCGGTGGTTGTTTCGGAACCAAAGAGATCCAGATGCTTACTGTTAACTTCTGGCACTCCGATATCCTGAAGATGGTCGAAGCAGCCGAGATCGAAACTGAAGGTCTCGATTCGGATGCAGGCCATCTGGGCGGAGGCTTCGGCAGCAGGACCGGCGGAGGTGGGTTCGGGTTCGAGGCAATCGAGCCGGATCCCAGTGACCTGCAGGATGACCTGAATATTCCCTTCGATGAGCTTGTGCTGCGTGACGAAATCGCTGACTCGCAGGGGATTCCTCGTCCCGAACCAATGTACAAGCTGCCGGAAGCTGGCGGCGCGTGGCGTGACATCGAGTGGTACTTCCAGGGTCACCAGTACATTCCCAGGTTGTTCTACACGTTCAAGTGGAGCGGGACAGTCGATCCTGCGGTCATGTTCAGCGGGAAAGACCTCTTTGGACCTGAGCTGGGCGACCTTGTTGGTGGTTCGACACCGACAGCACCTGCAGGCGGTCCGACGGTCGGCGGAATACCCGGTGGGGCACCTCCCCCAGGTTCTATGCCACCCCCGGGTGACGACACTGGAGAAGCCCCGTCCGACGATAGTTAAGAAACTGAGGGTAAAAATTTACATATTAAGAGAGACAAGATTGCAGGAGAGTTTAAATGGATAATGTACCAGCACCCCAGGCAAGAGGCACACAGGACATAACCGTTGTCTGGATTGTATTTGCCCTTGCTGTTATAGGACTGATAGCGGCTTACTGGTTACTGCTCTATAAGCCGAAAGTCGAGGAAATCCAGGCTGTTCAGGCCTCTATCAACTCGAAGGAACAGACGCTGGAAACCTATAAGAGGGAAGCCGGCGAGTTATTGAACTACGAAGACCAGTTCGCAGCCCTGGTTCACCAGTGGAATGGTAACCAGCACTACTTTGTCAACGGCCTGACATGGGATGCAGGCAGCCATACGTATAAGCCTCCCTTTGAGGGCAGGGAGCAATGGGCGATCTTCGAGACTCTCCTTGATGTCTGGAACACCGCCAGGGCCGCTGGTGTATACCTTCAGGACATGTGGGTCAGTGAGGAACTCGAGTTCTACATGGACGATGAACCGTTCGAAGTACCGATAGAGCTTGTCAATTCAATCAACTGGACCACCGTCCTGTCCAATCGCGGCGAGAACACCAACCCGCTGTTTTCATCGCATAACCTTGCCGTGAAATTCTACGGCAATCTCGAGGAGATCAAGAGATTCATAGAGTACATTCAGAAGATGGAGGGTGAAGATAAAAAGCTTTTCTCGATCCATTGTTTCGAAACAGCCCAGGATATGCCAAGTTACCGCAGGGACGTGGTTGGTCTCAGTGACGTGGTCCTGGCTGACATAACACTTGAAATTGACATGATGATGACCTGCTACGAACTCAATCCCGACGCTACAACCGCTAATACTCCTCCTGATATCCCCGGACAGGCTTCCTGCTCATATGGTACGTCCGGAGGCGGTGGAGGCGGCAGGAGTGGCGGCGGTGGCGGTCGCGGCGGTGGCGGAGTTGGTCTGGGGATTTAGGCAGATAGTGATATTACTTTAAATATACTGCTTGGAATACATACCAGGGAGTGACTGTAATGAAGATCAATATGACAATAATGATCATTGCGACCCTGATTCTGACGGGACTGGCTTTTGTAACCGGATGCAGTCCGACAACTGGCGGCGTACCAACGCTGCAGTTAACGGCATCCGATCCGGGTTGGAACCCATCTGATGACGGCGGCGGTTTCCTCATGCAGGACGATGGTACAGATCCAGTTGAGGGTGACGAAGGCGAGGATACTGAAGGAGACGACGGTGAGTCGGGCGATGAGCCTGCTGACAGTGAGGGCTCCGAAGAGG
>JAUWTM010000209.1 GCA_030614715.1 Planctomycetota bacterium | reverse complement strand
CTTCGCCGGCAGCGACCATCTCTTCGAGCCAGAATCCGAGATCCGGTCCGAAAACGAAGTTTTCACCGGTGATGGTTACGTCATCGAGGATCTGTCCTGACCCGGTTGTGCTGTTTCCCACAAGCTGGCCGTTTCCGGCCTTCGGGCAGTCGAGAACGTCGATTGTGAAACGTGCGTACGATGCAAGAGGGTCATCCGGCACGATCGCGTCGAACCCCTGGTCGTATGACGAGGGATGCGTGCTCTGTATTTCGACCCACACCGGGGTTTGTCCGGCCTGCCCCGGTACTACAGGGAGTTCAACGGATGCGATCGATGTTGACGCGATAAATCCGGAGTTCCAGTCGGCTTCCGAGTCCATAACCTCAGCCCAGCCGCCCGGGAATAACTCCTGCTCGCTCCACAGGACAATCTTTTCGATCTCACCCGGTACGCCGAACGGGTTATCAGCTGCGTTCCAATCGAAAACTTCGATATCCACTGACAGGGTCCCGCCGGCATCTGTATCTGTGTAATAAGCGTTGGAGTTGTCTGTGGTGAAAATGTGCAGTGGCCATCCCGCGTTGGCTTCCGGAGGAAATTCACTCAATGGATCGATCGGCGGGTTGACCGGAGGTTCCACCCAGTTAGCAAGGACAGCGTAGTTGTAGTGGAATGTTACCTGGCTTCCTTCAATGGGGAACCGGAGGTGATAGTCGCGCGAGCACGTCGCTCCGGACGGGAACATGCCGCGGTTCTCAACTGATCCGGGCTCCCCGAGCCACGTGTGCAGGTCGTCGCTCGGTCCAAGGCCCTGCGCAAAATATTTGTACGGGTTAAGCGTCGCACCGGCGACAAATCCTGAGTTCTCGCTCGATTCACTCATTCCCCAGACGCCGTGCTCGTATCCCAGAATGTCTCCGCTGAGGAACTCGGTCGGGTTCATCCATCGGGTGTGTCCGTCCGGATTCAGGAGTGCCGGATCAACGGTCGGATGGGCATAGGTCAACGCTGAATTGTACTGTGAGTTGTACGTGCTTTCGGTGATGAAAATACCACAGACGTCGAAGCCATTATAAACCGTCAGTCCGGGGAAGGGGTGATGCAGCATTACCCTGATATCCAGCCGTCCGGTCTCCAGGAAATGTTCGTCGTCGAGAATGTCGATTCCCAGCGACGTTGCAGTCCCCATCGGTGGCTGCAGGAAGCTCACCACGTTGAATGCATACGCGGGTCCTCGGACTGGAACCACGGTCACGTCGCGGTACTCCGAACTGTACGTGATCTGGTACAGTCCCCATAGCCCTGTCGAACCATTGCCTGACTGAACCTCAACTTCCTGTGCTGTAATATCATTATCCGGTTCTGTCCCGGGAAGCAGCGGGTTATTTGAATTCCCTTGACATCCGATGAACAGGATGAGACATTCCACAAGGATGAGAATGGTTAACGTAATATATGCACGTGCCATTGGTAATCTCCAACGTCTGAAGAATAGAACCTCACAATATATTTTCGTATAGATGGACGGGTATTCTTTTAATAGATACTTATAGCTTTAATAGTGAAATGCCATCAGGCATTCGGACATTTATCTGTTGAATGACCGGTCTACTGCCTGAGATGGGGATTATTTCGGGATGTCGTCGATTCGCCTGGCGATGATTCTTGTTATGCGGTGACTCACCACGTGGGTAGCTACAAGCTTCCAGCCGTCGAGGGTTATAAATTCTCCGGGTTCAGGTACCTTGTCAAATATATGCAGGAAGAGACCTGCTGCTGTATCGTAGTCGCCATCCGGCAGTGGGACTTTCAACCGGGCGGCAAGCTCATCGGCGGGGTAAGATCCTTTAACTACGAGGCTGCCTTTTACCCACTGGATTTCCGGGGAAACGCTGTCGTGTTCATCGTAGATTTCCCCTGTAACTTCCTCGAGTAGATCTTCAAGCGTGATCAGGCCTGTTATGGATCCGAATTCGTCCACAACGATCGCGATCTGCTCTCCGCTTGTCCTGAATTCGCCAAGGAGATTCAGCAGCCTGCTCGATTCAGGAATAAACCGTAGTTTCCGAAGAAAATTATCCACCGGTTGATCGAGGTTTCCTTCCAGCAGGTGATCGAGGATGTCCTTGGCCGCGATGAATCCCGGTGAGTCCTGGCCGTCCTCTGTCAGGACCGGCATACGTGAGTACCCGGTCGAGTTGGCCAGGCGAAGCGCATCGGCAAGTGTCATGCCCGGGCTGAGAGTCACCATGTCAGGTCTCGGTGTCATGGCCTGTTCGACCGTCGTGTCCGCAAACTTGAATACCTTTACCGCGCGCTCACCTTCCGTGGTTTCAATGCCCCCCTGGCGGGCGCTCAGACCGATCATGTGTACGATCTGGCTCTCGGTGATGATCTCATCCTCGTCCTGGTGAAAAATGTGCTCGATGTTTATAAGCTTCGATGGCAGCCATGTAATTAGCCATACAAGCGGCTTCAGAAGCACGGTCATTGATTCGAGAAGCCTTGCTGCCCGCAAGCTGCTGGCCGTGGGATTCGATAACGACAATGTCTTCGGCACGATCTCGGCTAACACAAGGATGATGATGTCGACCGTGATTGTTGCCACGAACAGCGGGACGGCCCAATGTTCATGGAGCAGCCTGTGGGCGCCGACTGCCGACATGATGAAGATGCATATGTTTGTACCGATCAGCGTTGTGCCGAAAAACCGTCTCGGGTTGTCCCTCAACGCTTCGATCAGACGCGCGCGGGGATCACCTTCACTGGCTGCATGATGCAATAGCACTCTCTGCGAGGCGATCGTCGCGCTTTCTGAAAACGCAAAGAAGGACGACACGACGAGGAACACTATAAAGGTGATGATCATGAGTATTTCTATCAGTACAGTTTCTACGGCTCAACACCTCCGCTCGTTGCTGAAGTATGTCCTGACAAGGAACACAATGCAGGCGATGACAATGAGAATCTCCAGTACTATGGTCCCTATGATTCACCACCGCCATTCGACGCTGATGTTTCGTCACCTTCGGCATACTCAAGGTTCACCCTGACCCGTCCGATCCTGTTGTCATCTATTTCAAGTACCGTCAGTATCACCTTGTTGACATCCGGACTGCCGTTCTCAAAGTCCTCATCGTCTTCATGTAGAACAGGCTCTATCTGGACAGACTCACCGATCTCCGGGACCCTCCCCAGAACCTGGTACAACAGACCTCCTACCGTCTCGACTCCGTCCTCCTCGGGCAGTACCACCCCGACCTCGTCATCGAAATCATGAAGCCCGAGTTTGGCGTCGATTATGAACGAGCCGTCCTTGTTCCTCGTTACGAGCCGTTCGAGGGGTTTGTCGTACTCGTCCTGGATATCTCCCACGATCTCCTCGAGGATGTCCTCGATCGTAACCAGGCCTTCCGTTCCACCGTACTCGTCAATCACTATCGCCAGGTGAGCCTTCCGTGCCCGCATCTCCTCAAGCATGCTGGAAAGGTCCTTCGTCTCTGGTACAAAGAAAGCATTTGACCGCATAAGTCCTGACACTGAGACGGTGTTAAGGTCGACACGCTCGGCACTTCGCAGGATATCCTTCGCGTACAGGATGCCCTTGATGTGATCGCTCGAGCCTTCATAGATGGGAACACGTGAGTGTCCGGTTTTCACTATTAACTCGACCGCTTCCCTGACAGGGGTATCGATTTCAAGAGCCGACATGTCCACCCTCGGGACCATGATCTCCCGGGCGACGAGGTCACCGAACTCGAATATCGAGTGGATCATCTCCTTTTCCTGCTCTTCGAGTACTCCCTCGTCTTCGCCGACCGTCACCATCGTTATCAGGTCCGACTCAGTCACCTTCTGTGTTTTTGGCGTCACCCATTTTCCAGTAAATATCCTGATTATCAGTTGAGCCGTGAGCTCCAGGACTCTCGCGAATGGATAGACAATTTTTGTGATCAGGGCGTAAGCGAGAGGTGCCAGCGCCATTGTGAAACGCTCGGCGTTGGTGGCGAACAGGGCCTTGGGCACGATGTCGCAGAACATGACCAGGATCAGCACCAGCAGCAGTCCCCAGAAGACAATGGTCCAGCCGGGAAGCCCGTACATCTCCAGGCCCCAGTCACCCAGTTGCGTCCAGAGCACGGCCAGTACAACCGCGCCAGTGGTCTCCATCGTCAGCATGACTGCGATCAGTCGTGACGGTACCCGTAAGATTTCCTGGAGGAGTTTTGCCCGTTTATTTCCTTTTGCAGCCTGTTCACTGAGCCATATGCGATCGAGGCTGAGTAGACCGGCTTCGAGTCCCGAAAATAGGAACACAACGGCAAAACACACGAGCATGCCTATAAAGTGAGGGGTGAAGGCAGACAAAGGTATACTACCAGGTTCGTCCAAGGACGAAATCACCTGCCTTTGGGCCGTGCAGAATCATGACATTATCACCGGTAACACAATACGTAACCGTACGTCCGGGCTGGCGTATTTTTTTCCAGCGAAGGGCTTGAGTGAGTGTTTTATGGCCAGAATCGCTTTCCTGGTCGTCTTCCATCAACGTAATCCTGCCAATATTCTATATGTAATATCGTCTAATGTCACGTATATGTGGTGAATTTTTAGCTGCTTTGTCACTTTTGGAATATTCCTATCACGTGAGGTATTAATTCGTCCTCCAGGGCTTCCATACGCTTACGTGGTTCATCGGAATCGTGAAGGTAACCCAGAAGATGCAGCGTCCCGTGCACCAGGCATTCTGTAAATCGCTCTATAAGAGGTGTTCCGCGCTTTTCAGCCTGACGTACTATCGTCTCCGTGCTCATCACGATATCCCCGAGCATCATCGGTGGGCCGTCACTTTCTGAATATGATTCATTCAGGACCCCGGGATCGTCCATAAGCGGAAAACTGAGGACATCTGTCGGCTGATCGAGTCCGCGGTGACGCAGGTTGAGCGATTGAATGCCTGAATCCGATACGATCGTCAGCCCCATCTCAATCCTGCCGTGGGGGTTACCGGGATACAGGTGTCCCAGGATCCTGCTTAATGCCTTTGAAACACATATACCAAGTGCGTCCGGGCCGGGAATTCCGTCCGGCAGGTCTACCGATGTACTGATCACAACTTGTGGCAGGTCAGCCTGTTCGTTCATTGGATCGATGGAGCTAATCATCACCCTCTGAGTTGGCTTCAGTCTTAGTGGTTTTTTCCGCCTCAACGCGCTTCAACTGGAGCTGACGTCTCAGCTCTTCTTCCTCAGGATAGTCGATCCGCGCATGGTACGCTCCGACAAGGCGGTTGGTTATTATGGTCTTGATCGTTTCAAGCTGGTTGAGAGCCAGTCCGCATTCATCGTACTGGCCGTCCAGCAGACGATCCTCGTATATTTTATTAACCAGCGACTCAATACGGTGCGGTGTGGGCTCGTCCAGTGCTCTCGTTGCGCTTTCCGCCGCGTCGGCGAGATTAATGCACGCCGCTTCAGCGGTCTGCGGTTTTGGACCGGGATAGCGGTAGTCGTATTCGTTCACGTAGCCGTCTTCAGACATCGCGAGCGCCTTGCGGAAGAAGTACGCTATCAGCGACGTCCCGTGGTGCTCGGGGATCATGTCGATGAGTTCCTGCGGCAATCCCTGCGCCTTCGCCATCGTCATGCCGTCCTTGACAT
>JAUWTM010000196.1 GCA_030614715.1 Planctomycetota bacterium | reverse complement strand
GCCAAGGAATCCCGCGAGAAAACCGCCTGCGAGAAGCGCGAACATGACGGTCAGGGGATGGAGGTTCAGGTCCTTCCCCATGATCCTCGGGACCATGATGTTGCCCTCAACGTACTGGAGAATCATGTAGAAGGCGAACACGATGAACGCGCGGACCCAGCTGATCTCCACATTCATCAGAAGTCCCTGCGTGCTGGGTGTGAAGTAACTGACGAGAAGCGCGGGAACGAGCGCGATTATCGGTCCGATGATCGGTATGATTTCGGTAATGCCCGCAAGCACTCCCAGCAGAAGCCAGTGTCTGACCCCCATGATCCAGAGGGCAAGGGAGGTAATAACAAACATCAGGAAACTGAGTTTAAGCTGGCCGCGAAGGTAGTGGTTAAGCATGTCGGCCAGGCGGTTTAACAGGTTCTGAATTTCGCTGGTGGTACGTCTCGGTGCGAACCTCATCAGGCTTTCACGGATACGCGGTGCATCGAGTAACAGGTAAAAAACGATGATCGGGACGGTAACCACAAAAATAATACCGCCAACAGCACCCTGTACTCCCGACGCGATCCACTGCCCCACGTTGACACTCCACTGTTGCAGGGTGGGGAAGATGCTGCCGAGGTATTCCTCTATGTCCTCAATCGTATAACCCTGCGTGTACAGGCGTTCCTGCATCGCAGCCAGCCACGGTCCCCAGTCCTCCTCCCACTTTTCGGAGAAGTCGGGGAGCTGTTCGGTCAGCGCGTTGGCCTGGGATATTACGGTCGGTACGATCGCGGCGACGATCCCGAACAGTACTGAACCGAAGATTATATAGACAATCAGGATTGCCCAGGTCCTCGGTACACGTCTTTCCGTAAACCACTCGACCATCGGGAACATCAGGAAGGCGATCACAAAGCTGAAAATGAAGATACCGAAGACCGACGCGATCTTTACAACGAACATGATCAGTCCGATGAGGATGCCCAGGGTTATCAGGTTCGTGATGTTGAGGATGCTCTTGGACTGGGTGTCGGCCATGATGCGTTTGACAGTGCGGGTCGGCGCATCAGTCACCTGGAAATCTCCATCGGTGACAGCCTGTTCGGATGGTTCATCCTGTTCAGGTAGTTTGTCGTCTTTTCTTTCGTCTGATGCCATAGCCTGCTGGTCGGTGACCTGATGCGGTTAACATTGTAACACAATGTTATGATCTGCACGCATGTAAAAAAGGTCAATCGGCCGACGATTTTCCCCTGTTATATGCATCGTCAATAGATTGGTTTCATTAACAGAGATGACAAACCTTCAATAATTTATGCAACAAGCATTCAGAATTTGTCCCGTATATGCTACACTGTCTGCGTGGAAGTAGAAAATTCGAGGTGTAAATAGATGGTGCAGAAATCGAAGAAGAGGAAGAAAAGCAGCGGTGCTGATACTGAGATGACCTTCGGTGAGATCCTTCAGAAGCATCGCGCCGCACAGAAATATTCGCTGAGGGATTTCAGCTCAAAATGCAATGTGTCACCGTCTTACTTAAGCCGGCTGGAGAAGAGTGAAGCGTCCGCGACCTACGAGGTGATCATACGAATCGCCGACGCACTCGGTATCAGTCCCGCTGAGTTCTTCCCGGGTCACGGCGGATTCAAACCATCGTATCGCGAGGAGTTCGGGAGCACACTCGAACGCCGTCCGGTGCAGATCATGCTGAGATCGCTCGCTGAACTCGACCCGTACGCGCAGGCGGCGATCGCTGTCGCGACTAACCACTGGATCGAGCTTCTGAAGCGCGGACTACACCCGGTCGAGGGTTCAGTTGGAACGTACAAACTGAACGTGGAATTTGTAAAGGAACTGGAAAACCTGAAAGGCCTGCTGCCGTCTTAGACGAACGTGGTGCTAGAGTGTCCCGTCTGGATATAATTTAAGGAGATAGCTGTTAACGGAAAGATCTGTCGTGTACTCCTGTAAGCGGGAACCCGGATCAAGGTCGATAGTTTCATCCGCATATGCAGTATTGGTCGTGCCAAAATCGCTCGTTATATACAGGAAACCCTGATCTGAAATAGTCATCCCCTGGATATCGTTTTTGTACTGCCCGCCGTATGTGAAGCCTTTGATGTAATTGCATTGAGTGTCAAAAATGCTGACGAACGAATCTCCCATGCCATTTGAAATAAATATTTCCTCGAATAACGTCGGATCAAGGTCTGCCCAGAGTTTAAAATATCCTCCTACATACACAAATTCAGAATTCAGGACAGTGATGCTGTCTGGTACAATATAATCGGCACCGTGCCAGCGTACCGCATTTTGAAAAACACCGTTATTCGAAAATTTCACAAGGAACGTACTCCGTGAGTTGATTGAATTTAACTCGAACACGGAAGCGCCGGGATCGAAATCCACCGTGCCGGAGAATGCGCCAGTGCAGAAAATATCGTCATTTGATGAACAGGCTACTTCTGCTGTAACATCATTCTCCGTGTTTCCCCAGGTTAAGCAGTACTGATACTCGCCATCGATGTTGAATTTGCTGACAAATACATCTGTTTTTCCGTTTGATGTATGATAATCCATACCGGGACCAGGATCGAAATCGATTGATCCCTTAAAATCTCCCGATAGATAGTAGTTGTTATTATCACTGCTGATATAACATGTGTGTAAGTCGTAATCACCGCCAAATGCGCGTGACCAGATATAGTCGCCGTCCGAGCTGAACTTAATAACGTATGCATCGAATTCCTGACCGGCACTGTGGGGTGCAACGCCGGGACCGGGGTCCAGATCGACGTCTCCCTCGCATAATCCAGTTGCTAGAATACTTCCATCAGAATCCGCTGACACCGACTGTACATTGCATTGTGGACCGGGTTCCAACGGGTGGAGCGATGACCACGTCCGTACCCATTGAAACGCCCCACTACTGTTCAGTTTTAGCAGGTAGGCATCTTGTGTGGAAGAAACTGGCTCGACAACAAACTCTGAATCCCCGGGATCGAAGTCGCATTCCCCATGAAAATAACCGCCAATATATATGTTATTCAATGAATCAACCGCAATTCCTTCAGGTTGGGAGGGACCTTTACAATGCCATCTTACATTCCAGATTAATTGACCTCGTGAATCGAATTTAGAAATATAAGCGTGACCGCCATTTGAATAAAAATAATGGGCACCGGGTCCAGGGTCGAAGTCATTGGAATATTGGCATTCACCAACAACGTATGAATTTCCCTGGGAATCAACAGCAACACCACAACTTCGTGCTCTAGCTTGGTAGTCAGTTTCTGGTTTCCCCCATACGTCGATCCAGCCTTCGCTAATATTTACCGGTACGATTGACCATGCAGCTAAGGATCCCATATTGGGATCCACACCGACATCATTTACCCGGACCAGAAGGGGCCAATTACTCCGTTCAGCGCAGTGGTCGTTGCTGATGTCAACAGTATAAATATGCCCCTCATCGTCACTGTATCCGTACTCCATCACCTTCTCGCCGCTGAAAAGGCTCGGACATTCGCACCTTACCTCCTCGACCGTCTCAAGTCCCTGCCAGTCGTACACCTTGACGTTCAACTTTGATGTCGACCCTATCTCCGGCGTAATCCCGGGCCAGACCTGCGCTTCGACCTTGTACGGTTCCTGGCAGTTTGCCTCCGGCGGAAACTGATTGACCGGATTGGTCACCTGCATTCCCGGCGGTACCCAGCATGCCGTCACAGCATAACCTAGAGCAAACGGTCCCACTGGCGGGTAAAACCTTATCGACTTCGTCTCCTTCGTCCCGGGAAGAAATGCACGCCTGGGCAGATCCTTCGAGTACGCAAAGTACGGATTCAGCGTCGATGTAAGTGGTCCGCCGGATGCCATGTCGCCTGAATAGTACGTGAACAGCGACGGCACGGTCTCTGATTCCGGATAATCCGCAGGATTGAACAGGTTCGTGTATCCGTCGAGATCGACCATCCTGAGTCCGTTGTCCCAGGCAATATTCTTGTTGTTTTCAGGGAAGTAGTAATCTGAATCGGTGATGACAACACCGCGAACATCGAATCCCGTGAGGTTGTAATTCCCCGGGAACGGATGCCAGAGTGTGATCGCTACCTCCAGTGCCCCGGAGTTCAGGATCGAGATGCTGTCGATCGTCAGGCACTTCGCAAGAGGCTGATTTTCGAGGAATTCCGTGGCATTCAGATGCATGTCGACAGAGCGTAGTGGTTTTATCTCCGCCGACAGGTGGTCTTCTGAAAAATTGACCTGCCATAGTCCCCAGACGTGGCTGTTGGATTGGAGCGTCGATGCGATTTCCTGTGTGGGATTATCCAGGCGCACCGGCACGTCCACTGGATTATTACTCCCATGCGAAGCACAACCCAGTTGAATTATGAATAGGAAGGGCAGAACAAGATACGAGAAGGCTTTCATGGCTACCTCCTGTTCCCTATACAGATAATAATATCACGTTTATGGAATACGTCAACCGATATACCCACATAACGGTATAAATATTTACTGCCCGTTCAAGCGTCCTGAGAGGTGATCTAATTCTCCTGTGAGAGTTCCTGCGGGGGGTCGCCCTCTGATTCCTGCTCTACCGCATCATCACTCGTGACAAGGCTCAACGTAACTTTCCCAACCATGCTCCTGGCGGCTTCGTAAACATCGTCCACTGTCAGTCCGTGTATTTCCCTGAGTTCCGACTGGGTGCCGTGTTCTACAAATTCGTCCGGCAGGCCTATTCTATGGACCTGTATTCCCTCGATGATCTCGCCGGACTTGCCCTCGGAGCTTTCGAGAAGCCCGCTCTCGTCGAGCATCTCGACAACCGCGCTTCCGAAACCACCCATCAGCACGTTCTCCTCGACCGTTACAATGCGCTTTGTCTTTCCAGCCCATTCGCAGATGAGCTCTGCATCGAGTGGTTTCACGAACCGAGCATTGATGACCGCTGCGTCGATTCCCGACTCGGCAAGCTTCTCCGCAGCACTCATGCAGGTCGCGACCATGTGACCGATGCCGATCAGTGTGACGTCGTTCCCCTCCCTTAGGACCTCGCCCTTGCCGATCGGGACCGCCCTGAAGCCCTTTTCAAGCTCCTTGCCCTCTACGGAGCCTCGCGGGTACCTCATCGCGATCGGACCGTCGTGCTCGATTGCCGTGTAAAGCATGTTCCTCAGCTCGGTTTCGTCCTTTGGAGCCATCACGACAAAGTTCGGGATCATCCTGAGATATGAGAGATCGAAAACGCCCTGGTGAGTGGCACCGTCAGCCCCGACGATACCTCCACGGTCCAGCGCGAAGACAATCGGCAGATTCGCAATGCCTACATCATGGATGCATTGGTCAAATGCGCGCTGAAGGAAGGTGGAATAGATCGCCGCGACCGGTTTCAGGCCCTGTGTCGCCAGCCCGGCAGCAAACGTTACGGCAAACTGCTCCGCGATGCCTACGTCAAAGAATCTCTCGGGAATTCGGTCGCGGAATT
Organism: Planctomycetota bacterium; assembly: GCA_030614715.1. Lineage (GTDB taxonomy): Bacteria > JAJVIF01 > JAJVIF01 > JAPKYR01 > JAPKYR01 > JAUWTM01. The sequence continues at coordinate 1,722 of JAUWTM010000196.1, read as the reverse complement.
TATCGAGTCCGGTGCCCTCGGCCATCGCGGCTGTGATCGCGACTATTTTTGGATCTGTCACGGCCAGTTCGAGCAATGCGTCGGCGAAAATCTCAGTGTACTGCGGCAGCCTTGGTGCTTCGCCTTTGCGCGGCAGCTTTTCTTTTTTAGTGAACTCGGGATCGAACGCCCCGACACCGTGGTAGCTCGTTGGAGCACCCTCGGCGGGGACATATCCCTTACCCTTGGTGGTCAGCAGGTGGATTATGATCGGTCCGGGTTCGGTCCAGGTCTTTGCCGACCTCAGTACATCGATCATTATCTTCAAATTATGTCCGTCGAACGGTCCGAGGTACGTGAATCCGAACTCCTCGAACATGACACCAGTACGGGTAGGGGTCACGAAGTAAAAAAGGCTCTCGCTGGCGTTATCTATGCTCCTAGCGAGCGGTTTTCCCACCAGTGGGATGCGCCGGAGCACCTTCAGCGTCCCCGCTTTAATATTCCTGATGGTCGGGATGGTCCTCAGGTATGAAAGGTGACGGCTCAGTCCGCCTACGTTCGGGCTGATCGACATTTCGTTGTCGTTCAGGATAACAATCAGTCTCGACGGGAAATTGCTGGCGTTATTTATGGCCTCGAACGCGATTCCCCCGGTCATCGCGCCGTCGCCGATCACTGCCAGGACATGGTGATCCTCACCCTTGATGTCACGCGCCTTCGCAATGCCCATCGCCGCTGCCACGCTGGTCGACGCATGTCCCACGACAAACGCGTCGTGTTCGCTTTCGGACGGATTCGGGAAACCTGAGATGCCGTTGAGCTGCCTCAGCGTGTGAAACGAGTCCTTCCGTCCGGTGAGAATCTTGTGAGGGTACGCCTGGTGGCCTACGTCCCAGACTATCTTGTCCTCCGGGGAGTTGAACACATAATGTATTGCGATTGTCTGCTCGATTGCACCGAGGTTGCTGGCCAGGTGTCCGCCTGTCTGGGAGACGTTCTGGATGATGAACTCCCGAAGGTCGCGACCGAGCCCCCTGAGCTCTGACAGGGACAGCTTTTTTAGATCGTCGGGGGAGTTAACACGGGCTAGTATCGGGTAACCGTTGGGCATACGCAATCTCTTCCGGGCTTAAACCCGGACTCTTATTATAACCTTATCGTCCAGGAAACCACAATAAATAAAAAGAGGACCCGGAGGTCCCCTGTCAAACACCAGTTTGCATTTATCTAATCACCAATGGCGACCAGCTCGTTCTGCATGCCGACATACAGCCAGCCGTCCTCGCCGATTGCCGGTGCGGTCATAATTCGTGCGTTTCCATACGTCCACATGCTGTAACGTCTCGAGTAGGGATAACCGCTGTAGGTCCTCAACGGACTGGCTCCATGTAAGCCTGCACACGATGCATAAATCGCCCCGTCAGACCCTCTCGCTGCTCCGGCCACCTTGGGTAGGGTTGAATATGTTCCAAGCGGGGCATTGTATGTACCGCCTTCCTTAAGGCGTGTTGCAACGAGAATCCCACCGTATTCCAAACGGTTGACAATATCTACAGTCCTTGGTGACAGCACTGGAGCCTGAGATACGCCAGTGTCATCCAGGTACCAACTGAGTGTCTGCCTGAATGGGAATAACTCGGTCAGAAACGTGCCGTCCGGATAGAAAACAGGTACGGTAACAGTGTTGAAATAGATAAATCCTTCTTCATCCACAGACGGTGGGCCAAGTGGTGCGGTCGT
>JAUWTM010000203.1 GCA_030614715.1 Planctomycetota bacterium | reverse complement strand
CCTCTTCGAATCCGGTAAGAAAGTACAGCTTGACCCGGAGCATGCCGGAATCGAGCGCCCACGTAACTCTACCCACAACTTCATCATAAGAATACGGCTTGCAGATCAGCTCCCTGATCACGTCACTTCCGTGCTCTGGCGCGAAGGTCACCGTTTTCGTACCCGAGCGTACGAGTGCCTCGAGCAGTTCCGGGGTGGTGCTGGTAATTCTCAGGCTGCTGACGCTGACCTCGTAACCCTCGTCAGCAAGTTTATTAACTATCCCGACGATATCCGGGTGATCGCTTACTCTCGATGAGACGAGTCCCACTGAAGCCTCATCAGGATTGAATAGATGTGCGTTTTCCAGGATATTTTCTGCCGTCCTGTGCGGTCCGGACGGCCATACGAAGCTGAGAAGGCAGAACCTGCAGTGAGCCGGGCAGCCATTGCTGACGTTGATAAGGTTTTTAGCGCCGTAGACGCCATCGGGGGAAATTACCGGCGTGTAGGATGGGAAACCGTCAGGGTCGTTTACGTAAGCCTGTTTCACAGGACGATCATTCCCGGATTGGGTTGACGGGACATAGACTCCTTCGTGCCGGCTCCAGAGTTCGTAAAGTTTATCCCGTCCTTCATTAAACCTGGCGCCACGCAGGATGGGATACACCTCGAGAAGATCATCGAGGATTGCAGGGACGGTAATTTCACCGTCGCCGATTGAAATAGCGTCGGCAATCAGGGCAAGCGGTTCAGGATTTGCGGTTGGCGCGACACCACCGGCTATAACTAATGGCAGTCCGCCACGATTTTCCCGAAGGACAGGGATCCCGGATTCATCGAGGATCCTTACAAGATGAAGATAGTCCAGCTCGAATGAGCAGGAGACGAGGATCGCATCGAGCGACCTGATATCAAGGCCCTCCTCAAGTGTTACCGAGGGATACGAGCCACCGTCCGCCTTGTCGAGCACGATACGGTGCGTCACGACACCCGGATGTTCGTGAGCGATACGGTGGACGGTCTGGAAGCCGAGGCTTGCGATAGCGACCGGGTAGGACGCAGGGCACATGAGACCGATGTGTATCGGGTCGGAACCGGGACTGGACCCTGGGAATCTCCTTATTTCGTCAGATATATCCGGCATGCGTAGTGGAGGTAATTATACATTGGGAATTGGGTACTTTGCTGGATCAGAAGAGATCAATCTGGTTGTCGTTTGATCGGCGGGATTTCTTCATTGGGGGAAGCAGGTTCGGCATGAGCTCCCTGAGTATCCCGAGAAGTTCCTGAGCATTTATTGGAGCGTGGGCAAATGGATGGTTGTTGAACAGGACGAAAATCTCATCTGATTTCGAGACGAGTTTCTGTACTTTCTTCAGGATGCCGTCAAGCTCATCCCTGTTGTACTGGTAGGTGTACCTGGGTTCCCTGCCCTCGTACCATTCCTTCGAGTTCCGACCGTGCAACCTGAGGTAAGCCGGGTCGGCGGAGTATGTCGCAACGGTCGGTGGGAGACCCGTGATTTCCGGGAGATCAACCGTACTCATGGAGATTTCGAGCTCTTTAAGGAAAGCCAGCACGTCCTTCCTCCACCATGAATCGTGACGGAATTCCATCACGAGTTTCGAGTCGGGCAGCAGCAGACGCAGCTTTTCGATGTGCTCACGTGCAACAGCTGTGTTATGGAACGATTGTGGGAACTGTGCGAGGTACGCACCGAACTGTCCTGCATCCTTCAGCGGTTCAACAGCGATCTCGAACCGTTCAGCGTCTTCCTTCTCAGCAGAGCGTTCATGTGTAAACGCGCTATGGAGCTTAACAATGATCTTAACCTGTCCCGCGGTACGTTCGGGATACTTAGCAAACATGCCGGGGTCAGGCGGGCGGTAATAAGTCGCGTTAATTTCAAGGGCATCGAATACATCCGAATATCGTTCGAGCATGTTACCGGCAGTGGTACCGTCCGGATAGAACGGTCCGACCCATTCCCTGTAGTAATACCCCGATGTCCCCACGTAAACAGGCATGATTATGAGGTCCAATTCTAAAGAAAATACGTCCAAGTTACAAAAATAATATTAGTACCATGTGTCTCCGTACGTCCGTTGTGAATTTTCTTCTTTTTTCAGCTCTTATGCTACAATCCATGCTAAGGAGACCAGCGATGGCACGATTATCGTTCGAAAACGACGGCGAAAAGAAAATGTACGACCGTGGACGTCAGGACGCGCTGGAGGAGATGTTCAGGGGATGGCACGAGCAGATCAAGGAACTTAATGCGTTCCCTGATAAGGATCCGCAAGCTTTCGCGAAGTGGGGTCTGGACGTTCTCCTTCCTGAACTCAATAAATATCGCGGTCAGGACGACCTGTTTAATCTTATGATGAACACCTGACCGGCGCCTGGTTACATCAACCTTGTTCAACCTCATCGCAATACCGGCATTGATAATCGCACCCGCTGCGTTCCTGCTCTATTATTTCTGGATACGCGACCGGTGGGAGAAGGAACCGTGGTCGGTGATCTGGGTCCTGTTCGGGCTCGGGTGTTTCAGCGTAATTCCCGCCGCAATCATTGAACTGGTAATAATGGGATTCGACGACACCATCAGATCGGTCGGTCACGCGTTCTGGGTGTCGTTTCTGGGAGTTGCACTGGTAGAGGAAGGCGTGAAATTATTCACGGTCTACGTCTTCACCCACCGCAGTAAACATTTCAGGGAGGAGTACGACGGCATCATCTACGCGGTCGCTGTGGGGATCGGATTTGCATTCCTTGAAAATATTCTATATGTCGGAATGGCGCTCATAGAAGGATCGGGATTCGGAACCGCGATCGCGCGAGCATTCACCGCGGTTCCGGCGCATGCACTGGACGGAGTAGTGCTCGGGTATTTCGTCGGACGCTCGCAGTTCATGAAGAACCCGATGGACAGGTTCAAGACTAACATGCTGGGACTCCTTGTCGCGGTGCTGTTCCACGGGCTATACGACTTTTTCATTTTCGTATTGCAGGCGATCCCGGAGAGCCTCGCAGGCTGGTGCATTGTCGGCATATTCTGGACGCTGCTGGTACAATGGGGAACCGCGCACCGCATGATCCGACTTGCGCAGGAGGAGGACGCCCGTCGGTGGAATTCCGGTGAGATCGAACCCCGGATACCGTTCAGGGTGCATGCCGGACCTGAGCCAATCGCAGCCACTGACAGGAAATTCTGCCGTCAATGCGGGGCAAAAATCGCTCCCAATGCAACATATTGCCCGAATTGTGGCCAATTTCTTGGCTCAATGTAGAAAATCCAGCTATAATTATTTCCGATGGTCGATCTGCCAAAAAATATGACCGAGAGGTCGCACCGCCTGCTGATGTCGCTGGTCAGGATTTTTATTGACAACGGTGAACCCGTATCAAGTGGGACACTCAGTCAGGTGGTTGCCGAGACTGCCAACGAACATATCCCGCCATCAACAATACGTCTCGACCTTGGCAACCTCGAACGGGCAGGTTACCTGACAAAACCGCACGCATCGGGTGGACGTATCCCCACTACCCTCGCATTCAGGTCTTATGTGGATGAGCTTGACACGTCGGGGCCGCAGACAAACCTGGCAACAGGTGATCCCGGGCTGACGCAGGATATTATCGATGCGTGCAGGGCGCTGTCCGGGGAGTTGAGAAGGCTGCTCGATTATGCAGGCGAGGTGCTGGCCGACGAATCGGGATGCCTGGGATTCGTAACAAGCCCGAGCCTTGCGGATGGACGAACTAAAGAAATAAAGATCGATGCAATTGAATCGGAAGTACTCCTGCTGAGGCTTGTGCTGGCAAGCGGACGTTCGTATCACCATCTCGCAAAGCTGCCGGTTCCGGTCCAGAGTTTCAGGCTCGAAGCGCTGGCGGAACTTCTGACAGAGCGATTGACGGGACGTCGCCTTGCCGATATCTCCGAGGCAGAGCTGGCTGCATTGATCCAACATGCCGCGGAATGGGGTCGGGGTTACGACCTGTTCGTGATGCCGCTGCACGATCTCATCACCGATGCGAGACTCGGGGAGGACCCGGTTACCGTGCTTCACGGTGCAGCGGGACTCCTGAAGGCAAGCGGTGACGACCCGGATGCACTTGCGCGCGCGGTCGCATTTCTTGACGACCGTAAAAATATCGAGCGGACACTCGGTACGGTGCCGAAAACAGAAGGGGTCACGGTTGTGATCGGCGGGGACGGGGCAAGTGCGGTCGATCCGACTCTCGACGGACTCGCGCTGGTTGTCGCAAGTTACCATGTGCATGCACGAGCACGCGGACGTCTGGGTATACTCGGTCCGGTCCGGATGCCGTACCCAAGGCATCTCAACCTCGTGCGATCGGTATCGGACCTGATATCGCGCGTGCTTATCTCACACGAACTCACCCCGCGATTCGGCTGAAGGAGATACTCCCATACGAGTCTTTCGCAAATACCAACCTCCCGACAAGACAACGGATCCGCTTATCCTGACCGGAGACAGTCTGCACCACCTAGTTGGGGTGCTGAGGATGAAGTGTGGTGCTGTAATCGAAACATTCGATGGTGCGGGCGGTGTGAGTCAATGGGAAGTGTCGGAATTATCAAAAAAAGCCGCACATTTAAATCGGACCGGGAGCATACAGGTGCAAAGGAAGAACCCGGTGTCGCTGAAGCTGGGACTGAATCCGTTGAAGGGCGGCAATGAGCTTGATGCAATACGCATAGCCGCCGCGATGGAAGTAGTGGAGCTGATCCCGGTATTTTTCAGGCGAACAGATGTTCCGTTCGATGAAAAACATGAAAAACGTCTCGACAGGTGGTTCAGGGCATGCGTGAGCGAAACCGAACAGTCCGGCGGGGCATTTTTACCAGAAATTGCACAACCCATAACGCTTGAAGCATTGATTTCAAGAGAAAAGGTCCGAACCCTTGTCTTTTACGAGAACGCTGAGCCAAAGCAGGACGATCCAAAATTCAAAAGGGACGAGGAGATTCTCGCGTTGATAGGTCCGGAGGGTGGAATCGATGAGGGTGAAGCTGAATTTGCCAGAGAGAACGGCTGCGAGGTGGTAAGTCTCGGTGACTGGACACTTCGCGCACAGTACGCAGCTTCTCAAGTCCCGTTGTGGGTGTATTCAAGGGTCAACTGACCTGAATGAAATAGCAAAATTTAAATTTTCTGAATGATATACTGTTGATCACATTTCAAAACGCGAGGTTGCAGACATGGTGCGAATAAACCTTTCCCTCAGCTTACTGATCTTTCTTACTATTTTTCTGATAATCGGGTGCAGCTCTGATCCTGTCAGCCAGGATGTCAATACAAGTGAAACCCCGTCATTGAACCGGCCTGCGCAGAACAGCAGTGCTCATCAGTGCCTGGGTTATTACAGCCTGGTGATAGATACGGTCCGGCAGGAGGTCGATGTGCTTCCCGTACGCGGTGCGGAGTGGCATTTCAACCTGACGGGTGTTCTCAACAGCACGATGGGAGTGTCGGCTGCGATGGTTCCCGGTCTATCCGATCCACCCGCGGGACTATTCGTTCTCGATGTAACACTCACACATCCATTCGACACGAGTCCGCAGTTCGCGGGATTCGACGTGAAGGGCATCCTGATGACACCCGGAACGCTGGTGGTGGATTCGGACATTTTCGCGGATGTCGGTGAGACGAACCTTGTAAATGCCGACGGGTACTCCCGATGGTGGAATCCGACGGAGTTCACGACACCCGGGATGTTCGGGTATATCGAGGGCGACCTGGCAGTGGGTGGAACAGGATTACTGACCGCGACGGTCAACCCGTACAAGTACTTTGCCAATATTCTGGACGAAATCGCGCCCCTCTCATGGCTGTCGGGAACACCGCTCGATGATCCCGACGGGCGCGGGGTATTCACAGCGGGATCGGCAAACGTACGAAGGTACGAGATAAACTTCCCGATACCGGGACCACAGGTGATCTATGGTTATGCAATCGACGCATCGTGGAATCCGCCGGTACCGAATCCCCCGTCCGAGATACCAGACGATTTTCCAATAGACGCGAATCAGCCCGACCCGTACCGGGTCGTGCTTCAGCCGACGTTCAATAATCTGTACTACGATGTAAATTCCGCCACAGGTGGAGGTGTTCTGCAGTTACAAATCAACGTACACGACTGGCAGGGACAACTTGCGGGGGATATCGCATCGGAAATTACATCCGTCGATATCTTATCACCCGATCTGATGCCCGGATCGGTCAGCGCAACGTTCCTGAACGAGTCAGTTGACAAAGTCCGTTACACTGCTGATCTTGCAGGACTCGTACTACCGTCTGCAGTTGGCGAGTATAAATTTATCTGTCGTGTAGAATCGTCTGACGGATCAACCTATCAGCAGGCCGCTGCACCGGCACCCGACGAACCGCTTGCGTCATACAATGCGATTACGGTCGAGGTGACCGACCCGGAATGCACGGCTGACAGCAACAACAT
>JAUWTM010000118.1 GCA_030614715.1 Planctomycetota bacterium | reverse complement strand
CCTGATACACAGCACGGCAGTGCGTCCCTGGTAAAATAATGAAACACGCACTGCCGTGCGGTGCGACGGGATACCAATTATTATTGTTAATAAATTACAACTCCGTCATTCACCGACCAAACGATCCCAGTCCGAGCGAAGTACTGAATAATATTTCATGTCGTAAAATTTATCGAACCTGAACACATCGCGTCTGGCAGTGTACTCATGTACCATCCCGAGTTTCTCAAGCACACGTGCGCTTGCTTGATTCAACGCCATGCACCTTGCCTCGATTCTCTCGAGATCGCACTCCTCGAAACCGTACTTCACCACCCGTAACGCTGCTTCAGTAATGTAACCGTTCCCCCACATTTCCGGTATACACCAGAAACCGATAAACGCTTTACGATGCTTTGCATCTATCGCCATCAGGTTGCATCCCCCTATCAGTTCTCCCGTGTTCTTCAGGCATATGCAGAGTGGTTTCTTATCAATCCATGGTTCAGAATCGAGAAGCTTCCTGATTAAATCGGTTGCATTTTCAACCGTGTACGGGAACGGCATGTTCACCATGTTCTCAGCTATCTCGATCCTGTTGATCTTCTCAGCCCATTCAGGGGCATCGTCAAGAACCGGAGTTCGCAGGATCAATCTGTCAGTTTCCAGCTGGAAGCTCATCGTTAAGTCCTCAATCCTTCCCATTCATCCCTCAGGATTGCATAATGGTGATTGTCGATAAAACCGTCACCTTTTTTATATTCGTGACGTGCCGTCCCCTCGAACTGCATGCCGATTTTCTCCATCACACGCACACTCGCGGGATTTCCGACAAAACAAATCGCCCACACTCGTTCCAGATCGAGTTCCTCAAAGGCGTATTTTAAAATTCGCAACGCGGCCTCAGTTGTTATTCCCTTTCCCCAGTACTCCACAGCGCACCAGTAACCGAGTTCTGCGTTACGGTGACGCTTCGAAACGGCCATCAGTCCGATACCACCGACGAGTTCATTCGATTCCCTGATAAAAACTGCAACATCGACGTATTTCTCCTGCACGTCAAGGTCATTCACCCTTTCGATCCATGTGTTTGCTGCCTCAAGTGTGTACGGGTGCGGGATATTCAGTGTCGTTGCGGCTATATCGGGATGCCCGATGGCTTTCACCAATGGTTCAGCGTCGTCAGGAGATAGTGTCCTCAGGGTAAGTCGATCGGTTTCAAGTTTAATAGCCATTTTCCATACCTCTCACCACCCGGAATTATATCAGGACCGGAAAATGAAATCAGACTCGACGAATCGAGTCTGAGGGTAAAGATAATCGTTAAACCTGAGGTTTATGTATTCTAGGGTAATACCTCGAATGCGTTTGTAAGTTCTCCCCACTGACTGTCTGGATTCTCAACGTAGACAGTATAAAGTCCGGTTGGTGTGGTCAGATCAAACGACGCTGTTATCGTTTGCGGATCGACAACCACGACATTGAACCCGTCGATTGCCAGGATTCCTGTGTAAAGCCGGGCCACTGCACCATCATGGAATCCGCTCCCACTGATTGTTACATCGACCACCGTATCCTGTATCCCGCTGTCCGGGAGTATCCCGTCTACATGCGGGGAGGGTGGTGTATCGGTAACCGATACGGTATGGAATGCCCAGGCCGATATCAGGCCGAGGTTCGGGTCGGGATCGGCATGGGTCACTTCAATTAATATTTCCTCGCCCTGCAGCTTCGCCATGCCGTGAAGGTTGGGGATGTTGATGTCGAACAGCGCCATGTTGGGGCTGATAACCTGAGGTGTATTGTCGATGATCAGGCTGTCAGTTAATCCCGGTGCTTCCACGCGGCATTCCAGTATGGCATACGCGTCCTGATGATCGTAAGCGGTCACAATCAGGTTGACACCGCCGTCCTCAGTTGTCAGTGAATTGCCGATTTCCTCGACATCCAGACGAAACGGCTCGTAGCAGTTGGCGGTTGGCGGGAAATCATCGATATCTATCGGGGGGATGTTTGACGGGAAATCCCATGATGAATCGATGGCGTAGCCGAGATTGAACGGACCGTTTGTCGGGAGCACGAGATCGTATCTCCTCGTGATCTGCTCACCCGGCAGGAATGCCCTTCGGCCTCCCATCTCCTCGGATTGCATGTCGCCAAAGAAATTCTTGTACATCCCGATCGTCGCTGTCGGGTCTGTCATCTCGGGTGGCACGAGGTTGCCTCTCGTGTAAGACAGAATCGTGTTCCCGGGAAATTCGACCGCATTGAAGATCCGCGCGTAACCGTCCGCATTGCCAAGATACGCGTCACCTGATAACGGGGACGCCACGACTGTACCGAGTTCCTCGAAATTCATGCTGCCATCGAAGAAGAACATCCCGCGAACGTCGAAACCGTACATGCCGCTCTCAGGCGGGAACGGGTGCTTGATCGTAATTTCTATGCTCAGACCCTCGGTGGTGGTCTGAATATTGCCGGTGCTGATACAGTTCTGGCAGGGAAATTCCTCGAGGTATTTCCGGATGTTCAGGTGGAAGTCTCCGGACCGTACGGGTGTGACCACAATGGGATCAACCGCCAGCGGATCCACGTGAAAATTGAAATACCCCCACAGCGACCGTCCGGTATGAGGTGCGGATAATGTTGAGTTGGACGAGTCAGAGTCGGACGGCAGTACGGGAGTGTTCGTTACACCCCCGGTACATCCCGCCAGTGCCAAGACGGTCGCTACCAGTATTCCCAGAATGTATCTATACATAACGTAAAGCCACGTTTCATGCACTGTTTCCCCGTATATAAATCGTACATCATTGCCGATTTTTTACAACATCCAGTTTATATCAACATTATGGATACCAGTTTTATGATGAATTCGACTTAATTTTTGTTCATGTGAAATTTAAGGTCGGGTATAATACGTTTTATCAGTAAGCGGATTCATCACACCATGCGAATCGCTGTCCTTCAACCCGGATACCTGCCGTGGCTTGGTTACTTCGACCAGGAGATGTCTGTCGACACCTTCGTGGTGTACGATGACGTGCAATACGACCGTCGCGGATGGCGAAACCGTAACCGTATTAAAACACCCGACGGACCTGTCTGGCTCACCGTCCCGGTCGAGCAGAAAGGGAAGTACGACCAGCTCATCCGGGACGTGAAAATCGACAACGACCGTCCATGGCGAAAAAAGCACCTCGGTACGGTCTCAGCGTTCTATAAAAAAGCGCCGTACTATAACAGGCTGTATCCCGAGTTCGAGGAGATCATCCTGAAGGAACGTGAATATCTCTGGGAACTCGACACCGACCTCGCGCAATGGATGAACCGTGTTATCGGAATTGAGACTCCCGTAAAACTGGCATCGGAACTCGATGTTACCGGGCAGAAATCGGAACGCCTGTTACAGATTTGCCGTGCACTTGACGCCGATGAATATTATTCTGGAGCGGCCGCAAGGCATTACATGGACATCGCGATGTTCAACGATGCCGGGATCGATGTATATTTCCAGGAGTTCGTGCACCCGGTGTACCCGCAGCTTCACGGGGATTTCGTGTCGCACATGAGCGCACTGGACCTCCTTATGATTGCCGCACCGGAAGCGAAGAAGATCCTGGAGTCGGGTACGAAATGGGTACGTGCAAGTGTTGAATAAACAGACATTTCAATAGCAGTCCTGTATAAAGGATCGTTCTCATGGTAAAAGTCGAAACATACGAGGGTGAACTGACCGAAGAGATCATCGATCTCGCCAAATCCTACGAATACAAGCCGTTCCATTACATGGGGGCTGCCAAGGAGGAGGGCCTTCAGAAACTTTTCCTGGGCCAGGTCGGTAAATTCCACGGATTCTGTGCACAACAGCCCGAAAATGGAGCTTTTTTCATCGCTCGCGACGATAGCGGCAAATTAGCTGGATTTACAGGTGCGCAGACCCTCGATTTCGACTCTGCAGTGCTGAACGTGCCGTCGGGACGCATTCCGTTTTTTGTTCTTGGACCTGATATGCTCCCGAATTACCCGGAATCCCGTCCGGTTGCGGACGCACTCGTCAATACTGTCCTCGATTGGCTCAAGGGAAAGGGAATTGTCTTTACAAACATCCGAACCGCGGCGCTCGAATTACCGTTGATCCACGCGCTGGAGAACTCCGGATTCTATCTTGTCGATAATGCCATTACAGTCTTCTTCCACAAGGACAAGGTCGAGCTGTACGAGAAGGGTGATTACGATATCCGCCTCTTCGCCGACAAGGACCTGCCCACTGTAATTGAAATTATCTCCGATGCATACACCCAGGACCGTTTCCATCTCGACCCGAACATCCCGCACGATCGCTCCGAGGAGCTGTACAAACTCTGGATCGAGCACAACTGTGTAAATCCCAAGGACCAGGAGTGGGTGCTGATCGCTGAACGCAAGGGACTGGTGAAGGGCTTCTTCCAGTACGAATACCAGAGGGAATTCAGTGAGGCGACAGGCATCGGGCTTTACTCGTACGGACTTGCCGCTGTCGTGCGCGACCGTACCGCCCTCGGCGCTTACTCATCGATGCTTTCGTTCGCCGTGAACGACTCGATCATGCGCGGTGGGGCGTACGGGATGACGCGAATTCCTTTCGGCATTCAGAGCATCCTCAGGCTGATGCTCCGCCTCGGCCCATCCTTCATGACAAACGAACTGTCTTTCCATCACTGGCGTAAATAGGCGCTGAGTCAATCTGGATTCTCCAAAGTTTATTTGATATCATACTTTAAAATACGATAATACTTCGGCCTGCACCGGCGTACCTGGGAGGTTGCATCAATGCGTAGCGGTATCCTTCTCACCACAATCGTGAGCCTTGTCATTCTCATCGGTTGCTCGACATCTGCGAGCTCACCGACATTCCCGTCCGACCTGTCAACGGGTAACCAGGCTGCTTCATCTCAATCCGGAACCACCCATCTCTGGGGACTCTGGGACGTATCGATCGACCCAACCAACTGGACAGTGGATATTGTCCCGCTCCGGGGCGTTGAGTTCACTGCAAATGTCGTGTCCTTCATGGAACCCACCACCGGCCCCGGCGGACTTGGGATACTCATAACCGATGTCGATGACTGGGAAACAGAGGGACGTATCGGGGTCGATGTCCTGCTGCTTCACCCCTTCCCCGGATTCATCTTGTACACGGGATTCGATGTCTACGGAATTTTCGTCCACAAAGGCGGAACGACAATCGATTACGGCAGCGAAACACTCGATATCTCCGACAAGGTCGATGCCGCGTTCCTTGAAAATTCCGACGGCTACACCTGCTGGATGTCACCCGCGCTGTTCCCGACCGATGGCACCATTCTGACATTCACCCCCGGCAAACTCGGTAATCCCGGATTCCCGGGTGCCGAGGCCGCCGACGCTAACGGGTACAAGTACTTCGCCGACGGTCTTGCCAGCGATGAATCGGTCGCAGGATTTTACATGGACGAGGGTAATTTCAACATGAGAGGTGCATTCACTCCCGGATCCTCGAATATGCGAAATTACATACTCAACTTCCCGACACCCGGCGGATCACCGCTTCTTGAATTTCAGTACGCAGTGACGGCTAACTGGGAGGAACCTGACGAAACACTCTCCGGTGATCCAACCGTTCTCGACGTGCCGGGTGACTTCCCTCCGGAGGCCAACGCAAAGGAATCGTTCTTCTGCGGAATAACCGATAACTCGACAACATTCTATGTCGATGAGACCAACTGGGGTGGGGCCATAAACCTCGACCTGGAGATCTTCGACTGGGACTGCCAGAACGGGATCGGGAATATCTACATCGCCGGTGATGTTATCGACGGTGATTACGTGGAACTCCTCGCAGGCAGTTACACACTCGTCGATGGCTCTTTCAACTCATCCATCGTCTCGGTTGAAATAACCGATCCGATTCTTTCTGGTGTTGAAAACCAGGAAGTCCTGATCGTGGTTGAGTCGCTTGACCCGACAACATACGACCAGGGCATGGGAACGGTATTCCCCGACCTTCCACTCGCGAATTATTTCCGTCACACTCTCAATGTCGCGGACGAACCACAGGTCTCTGAAATTGAAGCCTACGGTGAAGCTGAAATCGAGCCGTACTTCGACGGATTCGGTCCCGAGGGCACCATCGACGATCCAATCCCGACTGAATGGTGGCTGACGCTGGACGCATCCGGGTCGACCGGACCGATCGACCAGTATCTCTGGGAGCTCAACGGTAACGACCTTTATGACGACGCTGAGGGCATGGTCGTAAGCGCTGGATTCCCGGATGTCGGCACACATGTAATCAAGCTGAAAGTTACTGACGGGTTCGGCGGGGAGTCGACTTATGACCTGCCGGGATCGTACGAGGTCGTTCCGGGTACATATGTCTGGTGGGCTTTCCCGGGTGATTTCAACGACGGCACTCGTGACTTCCCGTGGATCACGATTTTAGAAGGCCTGGCGGACTGCGGTACCGACGGATATGTCCTCGTTCGCGGTGACGATGACCTTGGTGGCCAATGCACGTACACCGCAGACCTGCTGATCACCAATGCGAACATGGGTACGAGAATCCAGGGTTATTACGGCGATTACGACACCGACGAACCCCCGATGCAGACAGGCTACGTACGAATTGAAGGAAACAGCATCACCTTCGACGGCTTCGAGGTGACCGGACCTTCGAATTACTTCGGCTATTCACCGTACAACCACAGGGCAAAGCTCGGGTGCGAAGGCGGATTGAACGCGCTATTCAGGCACCTGTACATACACGATATCGGAGCGGGATGCAGAGTCATCGAGGGCGCAACCGCCGGTGATCTGCTCTGCCAGAACATTCTCGAGGTAACGCTGAATGCACTTTACATCAACAACCAGACCCACTATGGCACAATTTATCTCAAGTTTGAGAACTGCACTTTCGACCGTCTCACTACAAGCGGTTCTTACGGTTTCGGGTTCTACAGAAGCGGTGGTTCGGCTGACATGGTAAATACCATCTGGACCGACTGTGGTGGGGGCAGCTTTAATTACATCGGCAGGGCCGGTGGTACGTTGAATTCAACGTATACCTGCACCTCGGATACGCCGACACCTCCTGATGGCGGTGTATTCTACTACCAGATGACCCCCGGAGTGGGATGCATCTTCGCCGACCCTGATTACGTTGACCCTTTCACAGACCACCATATTGAAGCCGGTTCCCCTGCGGAGGACACTGGTGATCCCAGTATCGAGGACTACGACGGCACACTGTCGGACATGGGCTGTTACGGCGGCCCGTACGGCGACTGGGATTTTGAGAACTAATAAATAGAAAAATCTGGTACCCACAGATATCGTTTTGATTGGATGTTGCCTTTTCACCGATGAAATGGCATTTTATGTGTGCAGGATCTCTAAGTTTCATCTGTACATTCACAATCGAACTTCATTTATTTTGATATCCAGGCAGATATCATTGCGTTGAGATACAAACTCACCACATTTTCAGGAGGCTACAGAATGAAGTTCCGTTTAGTCTACTCTTCAATACTAGTACTTGTACTTGCACTCCTCGCAGTCAGTTGTGGAGGATCCGGTATCCTGGTCGTCGGAGAAATTCTCGGACCCGATTCCGTCAACGAAAACACAACCACTCAGTACGGCATCACGGCAAGCGGTGACACCGGCATCACGTATCTTTGGGCCTGCGACCCCGCGTCGGCAGGCTCGGTTATTAACGAGACATCCGCTATCGCAAGTTTCATCGCAAATTCCGTGGACTCTGACACACCTGTAACGATCATAGTAACCGTCACATCCGACAGCGGAGGGCCTGAGATCAGGGAAAAGGACATCATGGTCCTCGATACCGGCAATTATCATGTCGGTGAAATTGTGGGCCCGACCGAAATCGGCGAATTGTCCTCCACTGGTTATTCGATTGATGTATCGGGCGACACCGGTATTACGTACAGCTGGACCTGTATACCGAACACGGTAGGTGATTACACAAACGGGGACACATCGACCCCGACATTCAATGCCGGATCGGTCTCGGAGGACACGGACGTTCTTCTGAGAGTGACTGTCGATTCGGACAACAACGATCCTGTAATGAGAGAGCTTGCGATTTCTGTGCTGAACGGCGCCGATTTCCCAGACCCGTTCCCCGACCCTCTTGGAACGATCAACGATATCGCAATTGAGGCCGACGGTGATATCGCTATCGCCAACGACACCGGCGTTCACCTGTACGATCAGTACGGACAGTTCAAGATCACGATCTCAGATGAAATCTGGCAGGGTCTTAACACGACTGGATTCGGTGAAATTGTCAGCGGTCGCGGGGTTATCGGTGTCAGTAATGATGTAAATCACGGCGCCTCAACCGCAATCTACGACAACAGTTACAATCCTACCGGAATGGAGTACTGGGTTTACAATGAGTTATGGTGGGACGGCGATCCGGACCCCTATTATCCGGGGACCTGTGTCCCTATCGCATCGACATCGACTTTCACTTCCTGTGACCAGGTACCTCACCCGATTGCTTACCATCCGGATGACATCTGGTCCTGGCAGAAAGTTTTCGCTCCGGACAGCATTGCTGATCCCGACTGCGCCTGGCCCATTGATAACATGATAGATTCCGGCATGGTTGGAGGAGCGCTCCTCGCATACAACAGGAATGCACCACTTGTACCGGATTTCATGGCACTTATTTTCGAGGGTGGTCAGGACTACCTGCTTTACTACGACTATCCCACTTTCATGTCAATGCAGAACCTGGCAGCGTATCACGGTGTTATCCCTGCGTGTGCGCTTCCCAGTTATTACATTATCTGGGACCTGACCGATTTTATGTTCATGTCGGATCGTCCGGGTGTGTTCACTGATAACATCGGCGACTTCGAGTTCGATGAGCTGGGAAGGTTGATCATGACGCTTCCCGTGGCGGACACGGTATGTATCACCGAACCGGTAGTTTTCGGAGATCCGATTGTTATCGGGATAACGCTCGGAGGTACCCAGGGCGGTTTCGGAGGACTGCCGGGTGAATTCTTCCTCCCGAAGGGCGTGGCCATCGATCCGGGAAAACAGAACTTTTTCATCTCCGATTACGGCTACGGCCGGGTCCAGGTGTTCGATCCCGATGGTAATTTCATACGTCAGTTCGGCAAGTTCGATACAGACTTCATGCCCGGTGCTATTCGAATGGACAACCTTGGCACTCTGTACGTAGCGAATGTTAATCCCGACCGTCCGCCGGGAGACGACCTGAGAATATTCGACGAATTCGGCGATCCGGTCGTTTTCGGTGGTCTTGACGGCTACATGTACGATAACCTCACGTCAGATCCCATCGTCGGTGAGTACGTCGATCTCGGCTATCCCGACTTAACGATCTCCGCAAGGACAGATGAGTTCGGGTACTACCATTTCGTCGCTGTTCCGATCGGATCGTACACTCTCAGCGCTGAGGTGGACGGTTACCTGGATTACTCGACCGATGTCGAAATATCTGCCGGAGTTGTCATGCAGGAGGATATTTATCTTGAATAAATGTCTGCACGAACTGGTTCTGTAGTTCCGGTAGTACTGTAAGAAAAATAACGCGACGCATGAAAATGCGTCGTTTTTTTAATTACAAATCACGTCAGAACAACGAACCTTGACAAAGTTACGGGTCTGTAGGATTATTAAGGAGTAGATTTGATTTCTAACAATTGTCTCTGAATGCTGAGAGATCATCCAGGGACACCCGTTACCTCGCCTGCCTCAAAAATGTCACGGGAGGAAATACCATGAAGGTAATCCATTTGTGCGCATTATGCCTTATGCTCATCGCGGCTGTAATCGGATGTAAAGGCAGCTCAGACCTCATTATCAGCGGTATCATCGGACCATCGAGCGTACCGGACGACACTTCGGTTGAATTCAGCGTTGATGTACAGGGCGATACAGGCCTTGCATACCTCTGGTCAATCGATCCGCCCCACGCAGGCACATTCGACGATCCAACATCACTAACTACAACATTTAACTCTGCGGTTGTTACCCGTGACACACAGGCAACCATTGCTGTAGTTGTCACATCCGGGAAATCCGGACCTGTGATCCGGGAGTTTGACATCGTAGTCACCGAACATGGACTGGTCGTTGGCGAGATCGAGGGGCCGACTCATGTAAACGATGACTCGACTGTCCATTACTCAATTTCAGCTCTTGGGGATCACGGAATCACCTACAAGTGGGCCTGCGGACTCCCGATCTACGTTACATTCACGGAACAGTTCCTGCCGGAGACTGGTTTTGTTATCGAAGAGATCCCGGCAATGATTGATTTTGAATACGTTATTAAAACCAGCATCTTTGTGACCGTCGACAGCCCGTACAGCGATCCTGTGACCAGGTCGATGGAAGTCTGGATCATGGCCACAGACCCGATCCAGAATCCCGCCGGTATGCTTTAAGTGGCTGCCAGTCAACCTGTCTTTGATATTGCCATCGAAGGTGATGGTGATATCGTGATAGCAACCGAGGATCGTGTTTTGAGGTATCATGGGCCTGAGCCTGGACGCATGCGACTGCAACCCGATCCCTCTATATGATGATCTGTACGTCCAGGGCGGTTTCGGAGGACTGCCGGGAGACGACCTGAGAATATTCGACGAATTGAGTTCGGGTACTTCCACTTCGTCGCTGACTGCTGACAACCCGCTTATTTACGCCTGACTTTTAACAACCCCGGCTCGGTCCGGGGGTTTTCCTTTGTGTCTTCCTTCGTGACCTTTGTGTCCTTGGTGGTAATCTCTGAACCTTGACAAAGTTACGGGTCTGTAGGATTATTAAGCTGTTGATTTGATTTCTCACTAATGTTCCTGAATGCAGGGAGATCATCCAGGGACACCGTAACCTCGCCTGCCAATAAAAATGCCACGGAGGACTTACCATGAAGGTAATCCATTTGTGCGCATTATGCCTTATGCTCATCACGGCTGTAATCGGATGTAAAAGCGGCTCAGATCTCATTATCAGCGGTATCATCGGACCATCGAGCGTACCGGATGACACTTCGGTTGAATTCAGCGTTGACGCTCAAGGTGACTCTGGAATCACATACCTGTGGTCCGTCGATCCACCGAATGCAGGCACCTTCGACGATCCAACCTTACAGGCTGCAACATTTAACTCTGCTATTGTGGTCCAGGACACCCAGGTAACTATCGTTGTTGTTGTCACATCAGAGAAATCCGGACCAGTGATCCGGGAATTTGACATCGTTGTCACCGAACATGGTCTTGTCGTTGGCGAGATCGAGGGTCCGTCGACTGTGGATGAAGAATCGAGAGTAAATTACTCGATATCGGCTTTAGGCGATCCAGGGATCACGTACCTGTGGTCCAACGATACACATCATGCCGGCAGTTTTATTGATGAAACGTCACCGGAAACCGAATTTTCAGTATGGCCTGTAAAATTCAATAGTTACGTAACGATTTCAGTCACGGTCGACTCACCGTACAGCGATCCGGTTACCAGATCGATGCAGGTTCATATTCTTAATTCCTCTTACTCGGAATTCCCCGATCCATTTGTCGGTGCAAGCGAGTATCCAATACGAGATATCGCCATCGAAGGTGATGGTGATATCGTGATCGCAACCGAGGATAGTGTTTTACTGTTTACACCGTACGGAGTGCTTAAACGGTCCCTGGCCGGTGGCAACTATGTGGGACTTGCGACATCCAGCATGGGTGCACAAGACACAGGTCGGGGAATCATGGGCCTGAGCCCGGACGACTGCGACTGCAATCCTGTGCCTCTATATGATGATATGTACGTCCAGGGCGGTTTGCCCTACGTCCACTATAACGAAGACTGGTGGGGTGGGGATCCCGATCCTTACTATCCCGGAATAGCTGTACCGATCGCATCGACAAGTAGGTTTTCGTCATGCGATTCAATCCCGCACGGAATCGCGTACCATCCCCAGACAGCAGTCGCATTCCAGAAAGTCTACGTGCCTGAATGCCTTGCAGATCCTGATGAGGACTGGCCGATCACCAACGCTGTGCCGATTAACGATTACGGAATCCTGGCGTATCACCCCGACGCACCGCTTCCACCGGATTATATGACTATGATTTTCGAGGGTGGTGTAGATTACTTCGTCTATTACGATTATCCGACCTATTACTCAATATACGGGCTTTCACTGCAAGTTTATCATGTACCCCCCTGCGCGTACCACTGCAATATCATTATCTGGGATGTAACCGATCCGAATTTCATGTCGGATCGGAACGGCATCCAGGCTGCGAACATTGGTGATTTCGAGTTTGATGCGCTCGGACGTCTCATCATGGCAATGCCCAATGCAGACAGCGTCATAATAACCGATCCCGTTGTCTTCGGCGACGCGATCGTTGTCGATAAAATCCTGGGTTGGCGTCAAAACGGACTCGGTGTCCTTCCCGGTGAATTCACTTATCCTACAGCAATCGCGATCGATCCGAGAAACCAGAATATTCTCGTTTCAGACACCGGAAACGGCAGGATTCAGGTTTTCGACAATGACGGCAATTTCATGCGCGAGGTCGGCGGTTCGGATGAATATTTCGAGCCCGGAGCGATACGGGTCGATGCATTCGGTGCTATTTACGTTGCTAATGTGTGCGCAGATCGACCTGATGGCGACAACCTTCGAATCTACAATGAATATGGTGCTCCGGTCAACTACGGTGCGATCCATGGCACTGTTTTCGATGCGGACACCGGTGATCCTGTCGACGATGTTACTATTCGCGTGCAATCCGGTTCCTCATCGCTGGTCAGGATGACCGATGAAAACGGCTGGTTCGATTTTCCGGTAGTACCATCGGGCTCGCATACACTGATTGCTGAGAAATTTGGTTATGAGTCATATGCTGCACACGTTGTCGTCAATGGTGGTTATAAAACGACCATTAACTTTTATCTCGAAAGAATAATGGTGCCTCCTCATAATTACGGAGTTGTACTGGGTTCGGTTTTCAGCACAATCACAATGGAGCCGGTCGCGGGATTGTCAGTTGAAATAGTCGGGTTTGACCTCACTGTCGAGACAGATATTCACGGAGAATTTATTTTTTACTACGTCCCCGAGGGTCAACATTTGTTGCGAATCCGGAATGAATCGACAATTTATTACGAACAGTACTTCACAGTAACAACCGGTGGGATCTCTGGTCTCGGAACGTTATACCTTCCGATACCATGATGGTTAATTATGCCATCAGGTGAGGTACTTAACATTGTCACTATCATATTGAAGATTCATTTTTTCGAACCTATTGACAGACTCAAAGGTCTGTAGGATTATAAAGGAGTCAATCAGACGAGCCGCAAGCGTTCCCCGCATGCTGGGAGAGCATACGGGGAAACATGATTCCCAGCCTGCCAATAACCCGCCACGGGAGGAGTAGCCATGAGGTTAAAACTTGTTTGCTCTGTCGTCCTTATCGCAGGATTGATCATTTTTTCATGCAAATCCGGCGGAGGACTGATCGTAAGTATAATTAAAGGCGATACTTTCATCGCCGAGAACACATCAACGGTATTCCTTGTCGAAACAAGCGGAGGAACTCATGTATCGTGCCAGTGGGCCGTTGAACCGTCCACCGCCGGACGTTTTTCCAATCCCAACGGCACTCAAACCGAGTTTTATACTGAGACCGTCACAGAAAACATCCAGGCGACCATCATTGTTACCGTGCTGGCTGACAATTCCGGACCCGTGATCCGTACACTTGATATCACAATTACAGAACACGGTCTGCAGGTTGGCGAGATCCAGGGAAATTCATCTATTTATGAAAACACGACCCTTGAATACACCGTGAATGCAACTGGAGATCACGGAATTACCTATGATTGGTCGGTAATTCCGTCACAGGCGGGCACTTTCGAGGATAACACGCTTCCAGCAGTTGAATTTACGGCTGCAAGTGTGTCTTTCAACTGGCCCTTCAGCCTTCAGGTAGTGGTGGATTCACCATACAGTGACCCGGTCACTCGATCCATGGAGGTTACTATTCTCCCTGATGGCATAGTACCGAGCATCCCTGACCCATTTTCGGGAATGCAGGCCAGTTCTATTTTTGATATCGCAATTGAGGGCGACGGTGATGTTGTCTTTGCTACAAATGCTGGTCTGCTGCTGTAT
>JAUWTM010000190.1 GCA_030614715.1 Planctomycetota bacterium | reverse complement strand
CTCCCTGTGTTACCGCGATAAGGCAGTCAATCTCAAAGTCGATTATTGGGGGGGATGACGGGCCAACTGAGGCCGCCCACCATGATTCCCATGACGCCTGGTCCATTATGACGTTTGTCGTCTGCGTGAAGGCATTACCGTGGTGTCCGTCCGCCACAGGGGTCAGGTCAAGGCACGGATCCGGATCATCGCATTCGTCCTCGAACAAAGCCCCGACAAACATGATGTCGTAAGCAGATTTATTTACGGTGATGATGTGGAACGGTGTCGTTATCACTTCCGCGCATATGCAGTTGGGTCCCGGGAAGGTCTCGGTGTAGTGTACAGCCCATCCGCAGTTGACACTCGACCATTCGATATTGGTGATCTCGACCTCGTAGCAGTCGTTATCCCGCTGACCAAGACAGACAGCGATCACGTTGAGCGAATCGAAATCGATCTCGGGAGCCGGCATATCCCACGGTGAAAATTCATCCCAGAATGCCACCCAGTCCGGCGTATTCGTAAGAACAACCAGGGTTTCCTCGGTCAGAAGGCAGAACTGGTCGTTGAACATAGTTTCGAACGTTATCGGAGGAAGCGGCGGGTACATGATCGGTGAATACATCACGTCGTTTTCAGACGAGTTTCCTTCGGGGTCCTCAGCGTAGACGGTCAGTGTGTAAAGCTCACCGAAAGTACCGCCGGTAAACTGACCACCGAAGATGCCATCATCTGCGAGACCGTCATCGTGGTCGCCGTCATCGTACATCGGCTCGACCGCGCTGCCACCGAGTGGTGTAAGGTCGATCCAGGCTGTCAGATCTGAAAAGTCGGACTGGTGATCGTCGATATGAGCTATAGCGGTCGCGTGCTGGCAAGGCGGCGGGTACTGTCCCATATCCATGTCCTCGACCATTGGATCGGGCCTGGGTTCACCGATATTCGCATCGATGAAGAATGAAATCGGTGCCCATTTGTCGACGCCCTCCGGGAAATGGAACGTAAGGTCCTGCACACACACGTGAAGGCCCTCGAAGATCCTGTCATCGGTTGATTTCTCGATCGCAAAGAACGGATAACGCTCGGGACCCGGTATCCCGTCAAGGTCCAGCCACCTGAAACCGTCGGGACGCGGGATCACTTTCCCGCCGAGGTCCGTGAATATCGCCTGGACACCCCACCCGGTAAAGGGGGTCGGATTCCTGACCTCCACGGTCAGGGTCCAGTTCCTGAGCACGTCATCCCAGACCGCATCGAGTATGCTCAGTTCAGCCCACTGGGTCACGTCGAACTGAGGGACTCTTAACGGAAGGACAGCGGCATTGCTCATGTCTGCAGACGGGATGATCTGCCATGAGCCGAAGTAAAGGGTGTTTGAGATTCGATCTGTTGCGGGTTGTGATTCTGATGGAGCTACCGGGTTGCTTTCAGTTTTGCAGGAAAGGGTGATTGCAACTCCAAGAATCAGGATCAACGCCAGAACCGGGAAGTATCGCCTTGACATGACATCCTCCACGTGGATTGAATTCTATATTCAATTATACAATGCCTTTGAATTTTAAGCTACAAAAACAGCATCGGCACTGTATCATTTTAGATTCGAAGCATAAGGATATTGATGAGTTCAGGCCACTATTCCGGTCTCGGCGCCGCATTTCGAGCATTTGCTGCCGTCAAGACCGGTTAATTTCGTGTAATAACCCGTCCTGACGATGGACTCGCTCCCACACGACGGACACGACGAATTCTCGACGCCTTCCATTCCATGCATGTTTCCAATCATCACATGTTTCAGGCCGGCATCGAGCCCCGTCTGTCTTGCCTTTAAGAGTGTTTCCGGCAGAGTAGGTTCAAGATGTGAGAGCTCGTGATGGGGAATAAATCGCGACACATGCCACACAGTCAGCGGTCCGATAGTCTTTACTATCCATTCTGCAATATTTTTAAGGCTGTCATCATCGTCGTTCCATCCGGGAACGACGTTCGTAGTTATCTCAACGTGCATATTATGGACATTCCTGGCGCGATCGATCGCGTTCAGAATCCTCTCCCATCTCGGGACCTTCGAGAACTTCATGTAGAAATCCTCTCCCCAACCCTTGAGGTCCGCCGCGTACGCATCGACGTACGGCCCGATTTCGTCCAGCGGCTCCTGCTCGATATAAGCGTTGGTAACGAAAACCGTATATAACCCCTTCTCCTTGGCCAGTTTCGATACATCGTACGCCCATTCGAACCAGATGGTCGGTTCGTTGTACGTAAATGCGATTCCATCGGCTTTTCGATCGATTCCAGCCTGCACAACCGACTCAGGCGTCCATGGTAACTCGTTACCCTTCAGAGGATCGGACATCCTGGTCAGTCTGGGAGTCGAAATTGACGCGTTCTGGCAGTGGATGCACTTCATGTTGCATCCAATGCCCCCGAAAGAGAGCACTGCCGATCCGGGATGGAAGTGATAAAGCGGTTTTTTCTCGATCGGGTCTATCCCCGCCGATACCACCAGCCCATAGTTGACAGCTTCCAGTACGCCGTTCGTTACCCGTCTTGTGCCGCATGCACCGTCATCCCCCTCGCCGATCAAACAGTGCATCGGGCAGAGCGTGCAACGGATTTTTCCGGACTTGTGGGTCTCGAAAAACCTCGCGGGAACAGTGGTTGGCTGAAGCGACATAACTCTTGTCAGTCCTCTTCGTCACCGGGAACCGTAAGCGGGACATTTCCCTCCTGGATGTATCCAAGCGCCTTGAGCTCCGCTCTCATCCTGGGATCGAGCGATCCCTCATCGATAGCCGCCCCCTGCTGGCTCGACCAGAACTCAAGCACCTCGGGTGCATCGGGCATCGGATGCAGCATCCAGTCGATCCCGGGATACAGGTCGTTCTCCTGCTCGATATCGGTGGTCATGTCGTAGTACTGGTAAGTTGGGAAGTACGGTTCTGCATCGGGACCATAGATCAACTGCCATTCGTCGAACCGGAAGGTGAAAAATCGACCCGCCGACGCGTCACCGGGTGCCGTGAACGTGTATGACTGGCTCGGGACGAAAGTCCACCCGTCCGATGGCTCCTCTTCCGGTATTATCTCATTTTCGGAATCAGCGACTGGCTCTTCAGGCCCGGTTTCAAGATTCAAAAGGTTGTGGTCCCATCCGGCAATCGATCCGAAAACTCCATTATGCATTTCACCCACGGATCGAGGCGGTTCGACATCGAGGAAATCAAGGACCGTGAAGAAGATGTCGCTGACATTTACCAGCGTGTCCGTTCGCGTGCTTTCAGGATCGCCGCCGGGATTACGGATGAACATCGGGACATGAATTAACTGCTCGTAGACGCGGTCGGTGTGGTGGAAATAATAATCGTGCTCGAATCCCTCACCGTGATCCGAAACCACGATCAAAAGTGTGTTGTCCCAGAGGTTCCGCTCCTCGCCCCACTGGTAAAGACGTTCAAATTCCTGGTCGATATAGCTGATTTCACCCCTGTAAAGCGACCTGTAGTACTCGAAATCCTCGTCGGTGAACGAGCCTAGCTCGTTTATCAGATCAGCGTGAGTCAGAACACCGTTATCTACATGCAACGGACCGTCGTAGTCGGGCATGTACCTTGAATCCCACGGTTCCGGCGGGATGTACATGTAGTGCGCGTCGAAATAATGCACAAACATGAAGAACGGCTGGTCGTGGTTCTCCTCCAGCCATTCGATCGATTTATCCGTGACAGTATCGGCAGTTTTCGTGTTACCGTGAGGCATACCCTGTCGAAGGTTGAGTGCTTTCCTGAGCAGCTTGGCGACGGTCAGGTACCAGACCTGGTCCGGGAGAAACCTGCTTCGAAGCCCTTCTGTAAACGTGTCGTGGTAGTAATTGAATCCCTTGTCAGTGGCCGACGCCTGTCTCGCGAGAGGAAATCCCCCAATAACAGCGCCGGTGGCGTATCCGGAGTCGTTGAGTATCGTCGCAATTGTCGGAATCTCCTCAGCGAGCATTATTCCGTTGGATTTTACGCCGTGACCCACATTCGGATCGGGTTGAAGCCCTGTAAACATGCTGATATGCGACGGCCCAGTCATCGGCATCGGCACCATCGCATTGTCGAAGATCACCGATGTCTCGGCGAGTTCATCGAACATAGGTGTTTCAATAATCTCGTTCCCGTTGAATCCCATCTCGTCGTAACGGACCGTATCAATCGACACGAGCATCACGTTGTACGGCTGTCCGGCAAGGTCGTTCCCGGACGGTGGTGAGCCTACATACAAACCGGCTGAATTCAGCGGTGGAACGAACGGTCCAATCAGAAAAATCAGCCAGAGAAGGTTCAGGGGTATCCCTTTGCTGACCCGGGCCATGTTCACAAAGATCAGGTTGGCTATAGGCCAGACGACCATCGCTAAAGTAAAAACCCCAGCTGTGATAACCATATTCTCGGTCGAGGATGTGAGCTCAGATGTCACGTTTGCCTGGTTAAGCAGGTACCGCTGCTGGATCCAGGTCGTTGCGACCATGAATATTCCCGCACTCAGCGCAATCGAGCTCAGACGTCCGTACAGCAGGTGAAACGGGGTCTTTGTCCTTACCTGTGAAAGCCAGACTCCCCCGGCCCAGCAGACCGGGATCAGTACCCAGAGGTACTTGAGGAAATAGAACAGAATCTTGATCTGCGCGACCAGTATGCTTTCAACAGCCATTGCGACGGCGAAATTCCTGACCACGATCGCTCCAGCCGGCAGTAGACCGAAGAAGTAAATCACGGTCAATGACAGCGCCAGCGACCATTTTCTGGCCGACGCTATCGGTCTGACGATCAGAAAAACAATGAGGAGGTAAGGGACAAATACTGCTGCCGTGAGAAATATCCCCGCTGTGACAAACCTGAGCCCTGCAAGAAGATCGGCAACGAGGTCGGGATTACGTGTGAACAGGTAGCTGACGTCAGCGAGTCCGCCGATCACCCCAAAAAACAACGCGGCCTCCAGTACGTGCCGGAAGCCGGGAAGTAGTTGGTCCGGGCCGCTTATATTCCCGGACACCGAATCTTTTACTGGCTGTCTCTCCATCTGTCAGCCTGGTGTCAGCTTACATGAAATTACCGTGACGGTTGGAGACCACGTTAGGGTGATCCATGTCGAGATCCCATTCGATCACGTACAATTCCACGTCGTCTATGAATCCCCGGAGTAATATTTTTTCACGGTAGAATGTCTGATCTTTTCTCCTGTTATCAGGATGTTCCAGGTACTGGGTGTGGAAGTGGTCCAGCGCGCGTCCGGCGACATTCTGCCTCGTGGATTCATCAAGACAGTACGCAAACCACAGGAACATCTCACCCTTCTCGAACTCGACTTGTACAGACCCGTCCTCGTTCTTGCCCAGCATATCTGTCAGTTCAGGATCGGCAGCAAGAATACCCGGCATCTCCTCGTAGATCTTCAAATCCACATTGTATTCACCGGTCCTGCATCCGAGAAGGAACAGGATTCCAATGCAAATGAGTCCAAATGTTATTCGGTAAAGCATTGTCGTCACCTCGTCAAGACTTTAAACACTGCGTATCAAGTTACATCCCGTGTTCCAGGATGAAATGTGTCAATGTCCCGGTT
This sequence comes from Planctomycetota bacterium, assembly GCA_030614715.1. Classification (GTDB taxonomy): domain Bacteria; phylum JAJVIF01; class JAJVIF01; order JAPKYR01; family JAPKYR01; genus JAUWTM01. The sequence continues at coordinate 1,786 of JAUWTM010000190.1, read as the reverse complement.
GCTGTCTATCTCTGAGAAGCCCAGCAGATGATCCCGGTCGATCTCGCCGTCGTACATCGTAACTTTCAGAGTGTAACCGGGAATTACATCCTCAGGATACAGCGAGATCCATTTCCTGGCAATTGCTTCCATTAACTGACGCTGGTTTTCAGGTACAAGCTTATCTCCCGCAATTACGAGATCAAGTTCACCTGATCGGAATTCCGCTGCCAATATGACATCGACGTATCTTTCGCCAGGCTGTCCCGGAATTACCCATCCATCCGCGTCATGCATCTCGATCCATTCCGAAAGTGCAGCGTTCGCAGCAGCATCCGCCTCGGATATCTCCCGCGACACCGGCTCGGGTATCTCTTCTACCACCTCGGGTTCCGTCGCCTCCGGATCGTCCGTGACCACTGGCGCCTGGTCCCCGGGATCGGGTTCGGGAGCCGGCCCAGACGGTGTGCATCCTGCGAATATCAGGACCGAAATAACCAGCAATGTAAGCATTCGAAAATGCAAGATAGTATCCTTTCAACAGACAGTTCGGCAGCCCGCTACATTATATCTGTAGTACGACCGTGATGGGTATCCACGTTGCCGTCCTCGTCGATTTCAGTGAATCCCAGGTCATTGGCACGGTCGAAATCGCCGTCGTACAGCTGGACCTTCAGATTGAACCTGGGTCTCATGTTCGACGGGTAGAAATTCCGCCACTGCCTGGCGATGGTTTCTATCATGTTGCGCTGGTGATACGGATTAACGTAGTCACCACGGATGGCAATCTCGAGGCGGGTCGGCTTGAACTGGTACTCGACCACAATATTCGAGTAGCTGGATTCTGCCACGCCGATTATCTCCCATTCGGTGGCATCCTGCTCATCGATCCATTCGGCCAATGCCTCGTTTGCATCCCTGTCAATCTGACGGGCGCCCGGGCAGCCGATGAGAATCGGGACTATCAGCACTATCAACAGGAGGAAAAGCCTGTTTTTCATAATTTCGAACTCCCTCTGGTTCGTTCTGGAATGTTAGAATCATAATGACCCTTACGGGCCATCGAAAGAGTTTACCAGAGCTGATTTGAAATCTCAATTAGTACTCAGGCGCAACCACTGTCAAGTCGAGGTGGCCGTGCTCGCGGTAGAACCAGTCGGTAGATGGAGAGTTGGCGTAAATACCGATCCTGAACAGTCCCTCGTTCTCAAGCGCAAACCGTGCACGGTATCCTTCCGATCCTTTACTCATAGGAACATCGAAGGACTCACCGGGTTCATCGCTGGGCTCGATCCTCAGGAACGCATCCTCCACATCATCCATGAAATCCAGCCTCATTGTGAAGAACTCACCCGATTTGGTCCAACCATCGTATGGTGACGGCTCCAGGAGGGTTACACGCCGCCTGTAGAAGTCCTGCACGACCAGGACGGTCCCGAATCCACGGTAAACAGCATCAGGATCGTCTCCAGCTGTCAGACGGTGGTTGTTACCGTCAAGATCCTGGTAGAAACCAATGCCAACATGTGTCAGGTCGGGATCAAGGATATTGGCACGGTGTTCCGGGCTTTCCATGAAGCCATCCATCAGGGCGTCGATCACCTGCTCCAGGTCCTGACCGAATGTCCTGATAATTCCTATGTTCTCCTGAATGGGATTAGGGAACCCGACGGCCCTTGCACGATCGTCCGGACTGTCACCGTTAATTGAGAAATGGCCGAAATAGTCCTGCCTGGCCATGTCGAGCGAATGACGCCGGCTGGCCAGGGAGAGGTTATCATCGAGGCTTAAAAGTGGAAGACGCTCG
>JAUWTM010000155.1 GCA_030614715.1 Planctomycetota bacterium | reverse complement strand
GTCCTGGCTATGTATTTCAGCACGTGGGGAACAATGAGATAAGCGGCGAGTAATACTCCGGCAACAATCGCCAGGGAGGTCAGAATTGCGCCGAAAACATTCTGTGTGACGCCACCCTGGCTACTCAGGAAGGGAATCAACAACATCATCGGCACCACTGCAAAATCCTGAAATACCAGGATACCCATTATCATACGACCATGCGGTGTATCCACTTCGCTTCTCTGTTGCAAGCCTGTCAACACTATGGCGGTACTTGACAATGCAACAAGAAACCCCACAAAGATCCCCGTGTTGGATGGCAAACCGCAGAGTCTAGAAATGGCAAAAGCAGTTACGATACTGAGGCCGACCTGGATCAACCCGCCTATCAGGATCAATTTCCATAAACGGCGTAGTTTCTCCAGCGAAAGTTCCAGTCCAATACCAAACAGCAGAAGCGCCACCCCAATGTCTGCCAGAACTTCAACCTGATGCACATCGTTTATAATTCCAAGACTGTGGGGACCAACAACGATGCCAACAACAATGAGACCTGCGATGGATGGCAGCTTAAGCTTGTGGAATATCGCAACTACTACAATACCAAACCCTAATATCACTACCAGATCTTGTAGATATGTTAAATCTTGCATGGGTGATGTCTGCAATTCAGGTCCTGACATTGCGGTTTAATGTCGAACCAATGCTGGCCAGTAGGATAAGGCATCCAGGTGATTAAGTCACGTTTACCGGAGTTGACTGAAGTGGATCGATGTCGAACCATTGAGATGGTCCATCCTTTCGACAGGTTTTCAGGACTGATGCAATTTCCATTCTACCTGTCTCAGCGAGGACTTTTTGCCCTCAACAGCCGTCCACAGGAAATTGATTTTGAACAAAAGTAACCCCGGAATTTAACATTTACTCCGACCATAGCAATCAAACAGGGGTTCAAACCTTGACAGGGGGAATGGACACGAGTATATATGCATAGGCCTTTAGCGCGCGCGAGTGGCGGAATTGGTAGACGCGCTAGATTCAGGGTCTAGTGGGCTTCGGCTCATGAGGGTTCAAGTCCCTCCTCGCGCACCATAAAATCCCGCATTTCAACGGGATTTTTTTCGTACTCAGATTTCCTGTTCTGCCTATCCCTGGAACACGAAGACACTCTGACCGGACATATCCGGGATATATATCTTCCTGTTGTTCGGATTTACCGCGACAACCCTGGGATCGATCCCGCACTGGACGTCCCAGATCAGTTCCAGTGTGATCGCATCGTAGACCAGCAGGTGTCCCGCTGCGCCGTCCGACGCTGTCATATACAGCGCTGTTCCAAGATGATCGATCCCCTGCACTTCCCCGTATCCTGTATGTATCTCGCCCACAAATTCGTTTGTCACAAGGTCCCAGATTTCGAGGCTGTCGCCGCCACTCCCGAAATACAGTCTTTCTGAGCATGGATCGTAGTCCATGTCGCTCATGAATGGTGGGGTGACGTTTTGCGTCTCAAATTCCGTGATCTGCGTCCAGGTTTGGGCATCCCAGATCTCGATTTTCGGATTCTCACCTCCTCCACCGCAGTAAACGAACAACCGGTGCCCCTCCTGGTCCGCTTCCAGCATGCTGGGGCCTGCCCAGACCGGGACATCGTTCATCACGGGATCATTGTCGGTGTAATCCCAGTAGACCAGACGGTTTTCCGGGGACGAATCACACACGACCGCAGTATTTATGTTGGTAAAGATCTCTGCATCCATGCAGAATGCTATCTGGGTGTCCTCAAGGATCGGAATGTAGAATTTCAGATCCGGTCCACCTGCGACATCCCATATGTCGATCGGGCAGCCGTTCGGGTATGCCCCGAGCACATCCGGTGCTATCAGTTTACGACCCTCCACGTCAAGACCGAACATCCCGGGCATTCCGAAGAATCCGGCACCAATTTTCTGCCATACCAATGTCACCTGCTCGTTATCATCGATCTTATAGAACCCGAAATCGAGTATCGGTGCGGCCTGTGTGCAGTCGACATAGCAGACATCTTTCAGGGTGTCCACCTTGGCACAGTACGGCGAATGGAACGTCCCGGTTATCTCGATGATCATCTGGGGTTGCGGGACGACGTCCTCAAAAATGGTGATCTGCAGGGGTTCGTCAAGCGTGTCAGTCGCACCCTCATCGTCCGTAACCCTGAACTGGACCTCGTACGCTCCCGGAATATTCCAGGAATGGTACACCTCCATTCCCTCTTCATCGAAAATGCCGTCGTTCTCCCAGTCCCACTCGTAAGTGACAATATCCCCGCCATCCGGATCGTAAGAGCCGTTATCGAAGAAGAAAAACATCTCACAGACACTCTGCTGGTACGGTTCGCAATCGGCAATCGCGATGGGGTCGAAATCCATCGGTGGAGTGACCTCGATCGTCCCGAACTGGTACGCAATCAGCGGTAACGGGCTCGATGAATCAAACATGTCCTCTACTGAAACGAGGTATGTATAAACCCCTTCCAGGGCGACAAGGTTATTGGTTACAGGACCGGAGAATGTCGTGTAATCAGTACCTGTTGATTCATACCCTAGCGGCAGCAGGCCGGGAAAAAGGTCCGGGCACTCGACCCTGACCATCGCCGAATCAGCGTCATCCTGCCAGTCGTAGATATCCACCAGGAGTTCCGCTTCCCCGGTGCCGTCGTTGATCAGCCCTGGACCTGCGCTGGTCGATAACTGGTAGGCTTCCGGGCAATTGGCGTCGAGAGAGAAGTCACCGGGAACATCGATGATACCCGGATCGCCGGTCAGTGACGGATCAGCCGCCAGCCAGCTTGCGTCGACTGCATATCCGAACAGAAACGGACCGTCTGGACGCTTAATTTCGTAATGCGCACTTCCAACCGAGGTAGTTGTGAAAATCCTTCGATCCATGGCGCCGTGATAAGCCTTGTACCCGTTCAGGGACCCTGACAGAAGGCCCGGCGGGGCTAATACTCCCTGGGAATACTCCCACAAACCGATGCCCATCGATCCCGGTGGAAATTCAACCGGGTTGTAGAGCCTCGTATAACCATCTGCATTGAGAAGTTCACCATCACCGAGTTCACTTCGCGGTACCGTGACATCCGTGGACGGCCATTCCTCAGAGCCATTGAAAATAACGACTCCCCTGACATCGAAACCCGTGTACTGGTCGAGTCCCGGGAACGGATGTGAGAGCTGGATGTCGAACGAGAAAATATCACCCGGCAGGACCTCGAAATTTTTCAGTTTCAGGCAGTCCGTGCACGGTCCTTCCTCCGTAAAACTTCGAATGTTGAAATGAGTGAGGGTCTGGCGTGCGGGAATAAACTCAACTGATGCGTTTATCTCGTCAACCTTGACCGCTCCATACCAGAGGACACTGTGAACCTTGTTAACTTCATACTGGTTTTGAACCGACGTCTGGCTTGTGCCCGGTGTCAACGGCGACCCGGAGCCTGAGCATCCAGCGTGCAGAATTAAAAGTAACAGAATTAACACGACAGCACTGAAGTCCCTTTGTGGCTTGAGTTCCCGATGCATTGGCTTTCTCCCGCAGAGATGTAACACATAATATCATATTAATTACAGGGGTTACCGGTATGTGATTCTCGATCCCGAAACCGGTTCCCGGCGGCCAGCCGATCCCCGGTGCGATCGTGATTACAGGCTCATAAACGCTTTCACGATAAGGAATGAAAACGCCCATCATCGATGGGCGTTACTTTTTCCTGTTGGATTAATATTTCTACTTGCGCTGCTTGAGAATACCGGCGTTGTACTCTTCGCCGCTGATCCTGACCCGTTTGTGCCTCTCATTCTCGGCAATACACTGGACTGTCACCATCTGCGATAAAGGACTCACGTACGTAACCTCGTACGGCACACCGTCGAATTCTTTCCTGTCACCGGATTTGGGCAGGGTCTTACAAAGCTCAAGGTAGGTTTCGTACTCGTAGCCAAGGCAGCACAGCAGACGTCCGCAGTTACCGGAAATTTTGCCGGGATTCAACGGCAGGTTCTGTGCCCTCGCCATTTTTATACCGATGGGCTGGAATCCGGTCAGCCACGACCGGCAGCATAGAGTCCGGCCGCACGGTCCGCATCCGACGTACAGCTTCGCTTCGTCCCTTGCTCCTATCTGATGAAGTTCGATTCGACACCTGAAAATACTCGCGAGGTCCCTCACGAGCATGCGGAAGTCAACACGCCCCTCGGCAGCAAAATGGAAGGTGATCTTCCTGCGATCGTACCGGATCTCGGTCGCAAGCATTTTCATGCTGAGACCATGGTGCCTGACCCGCTCGGTACAGGTTTCAAGGTACTCCTTCTCATCCTTCTCGACCTGTTCCAGTGTGGCTTCGTCCTCGAGCGTGAAGAACCTGACCGCGACGCCGTTAATCACATTGCTGTCCAGGTCCGCTGGCTCGACCCCGTTCTCATCGTCATTTGACAGATCTTCAGCCTTGTCCTCGATCACGGGTTCCGGTATCTGCCTGTAGATGTATCCCCAGTCCTCGCCGTATTCGTCACGGTATAAGAATTTTTCACCGTGTCTCGGTACACCGATTTCCGCGTCCCACTTGATCGCCTTGATTATTCCAAGTTTGCCGTGTGTGAATTCTATGTAAGGGAGTATCTCTTCTCCCGGTTCCTGTTTTGTTTCCTCATCCATTTGTTCATTTATCCTTTAAGTCCCGCAAGGCTGAAGTATAGCCTTTCGAGCGCGATATCAAAACTGCAGTTGAACCTGATTTTCTCCATGAAATCCTGCAGACGGGTAATCGCGCGTGCTTTTCCAGTATCGAGATCCAGCGACAGCACACGTCTGAGGTTCCCGGCCAGCAGCAGCGCCTTCCGCCCCTGGCTCCAGCGCCTGTCCTTCCCGGCACGCTCCTCGACCCTCCAGTTGACAGGATTTACAGGGTATTCAGACTGAGATTCATAATAACGCCGAATTTCAAATGCGTCTCCCCCCCTGGGAAGATTCGCAGCTCTTTCCGCTGACGATAACAACTCGGCGAATTCCCAGAATGCCTTTTTCCATTTGAGGGCACTTTCAATGGACGCCGTTCTTTTGCCGGTCGGCAGCTGCTTCAGCCATGTTTTCAGGTCATTGACAACGTCACGGTATTCCTGCGAGTGTTTCCAGCGCAGGTACAAGCCGGGACGACCATTGGCGAACTCAAGCGCGTCACGTGTGCTCGTTTCATTCGCACTATCCCCCACTGACTCGGTAAAGCGAATCATTTCAGCACCGGTAAGGAGTGAGAACCGAAGGTGATAGGATCTGGACCTTACCGTCGACAGGAGCCGTGCCGGGGTATCGGTGATCAGGATAAACCTGACGTGGTCACCCGGTTCTTCGAGAGTCTTCAGTGCCGCGTTGCCTGCTGCAGTGGTTATGTATTCAGCCCGATCAATTATTATCACTCTCTCCTGCCCAACTGTAGAACGCAGGCCGGCAAGTGCGACCAGCTCACGGATCTCATCCACACCGATCTGTTTTTCCCGGGAAAGGACGATCACATCGGGATGAGAACCGGTCCTTATAGCCCTGCATGAATCACAGTCGCAATTATTGAAGGAACCTGACTTGCAATGAAGTGCCCGTGCGAGCGTCAGGGCAGTCGCGAGCTTCCCCACTCCACCTGGCCCATGGAACAGGAAGGTGCCTGGAAGACGGCTTGATTTAAATAAATGCGTGAGGACATCTGTCGGGACATCCTGTCCGATGATCCCGGCGAAATATGAAACGGACTCTGTTGATTTCGTGTCAGGTTGCACGATCTGCAGGGCTTTATCTGTAAAGGTCCATGAGCAGACCCTCGATTGTTCCCAGTTCCTTTAATATTTGAAAGTCCGGTGCTCCGTCCATTACAAACCGGTGTAATTCTTCCAGTTCAACGTTAACTTTTTTTACGACCAGCAGCTGCTTGCGCCTTGAAAAGCCCCGACGTCCCGACGTCTCCCGGAGATCCAGCACATCGTCGATATACACCCTCAGGAATTCACCGACCTTGTTCCGGTAGCTCTCAAGATCCTCGAGAAGCCTTCTAGTTGCGAGTTGCGCGGCCAGTTCCCCGATTTCCTCCAGTAATTTCCCTAAACGCTTTTCAGCTTCACCACCGGATATCCCTGTCAGGACATCGTGGAATGACGAATCACCGGTTGGCTGGACAGCGTCCGCGGATTTCGGCTGCGATGCGCCGGCAACAGGTTTGCCCGAGGTACGCTCAGGCCGTCCCGGTGATTTTTTCACCCTGTCCACTGAGTCAGGCATCGAATATCAGTCTACATGACCTCCTTCGAGCACCTGCTGCGAAATTACATCATTTATCATCCCCATCAACAGAAGATTGAGGTCCGCTGTGTAAGCCGGGTCCAGGCTGGTAGATACTTCGTACGAATCATGATAGCGTTCCGATTCGAAATCACCCTCCCAGACCTCGCTCCCTCCTGTTCCCTCGATTATTTTCGATCTGAACCGTGTATTTACCCTGAATGTGCTGGCGATTCTTGTCGAACCAATACCACCCGGCGCTTCGAGCCAGACCAGCTCGCTCATCATCAATGCATCGACACCGTACTCCGTGCAAAGCCATGTTGCGCGATCGTACATAACCGCACCACCAAACAGGCTGCTGTCATACTCGATGAGTACAGGTGTGATGCCCTCGATATCTCCAAGCCTGTCCATGATGATCTCATCGCAGACAACATCGAATCCCTCCTCTTCGATGAACGATCGGGTCTGGACGACACCGATTGTCATGAGAGGGGGGATATCGTAATCATGCATCGGTTCGAGGTTGAAACGCGGCTGATCCGATACCTCGTCCGGTGGCACTTCAGTTCCCATCGGCATTGACGGGTTGAACTGGTTGTCAATCATGTTGTTTGTTGGATTGGATGGAAGAGTGTTGTCAACCGGAGAAGGATATCCGGGCATTGTGTAGTCAGGATACGGGTCCGGGTAGTCCTCGGGAGGGGGTGGGAAGTCTTCCGGAAAATCTCCCATGACCAGACCCTGGCTTCCGAAAGCCATTTCTGTGAATGCGATCTGGGCTGTTAACTGTCCCTCGGACAACTGGTAGAGATAGCCCTCGAATACATTCAGAGTAGCACCGTTATCGATAACTTCACGCCCCAGGATCAGCTGGGCCGGCAGCCCGGACCGCGTCTCGACCAGCGCGTATGCCAGTCCGCCGTGGACCATCGGTGCAAGGAAATTTCCATACGACGGCAACAGGTTGAAATCCATTTCATCCCACTGGAATGCCATGTCGTAACTGGTGAAATTTACCTCACTCCTTCTGGTACCATCCGCGTTATAGACGTACTGGTACCCGTCGGTGAGTATTATCCCCGTCTCCGTTATGGCTCCGATGTTGGCCGTGGTTATCACCCAGTCCATTGAGAACTCATATGACAGGACGACGATCCCGTGCAATCCGCCCAATTCATCGCTGCTTTGCACGAAAACCAGTGTGTTGTCATTTGTGTGGACACCCGGATATTCGTCCGCCATCGCAGGTGTAATCAGCAACCCGATAATTAACGGGATTGCTGTCAAGTATGCCCATTTGTCCGCCATATTTTTCATGTCAGCCTCTCTAAGCGCGCCTTAGCTCCAGGCACTCAGTATATCATGCCGTCTGTCGGGTCACCACAAGCCCGATGCACCGGCATACTACTTAATAAGGTCTTTGGAAACCTACTTAGGCTTCCTCTTCCTGTCCGTATCCCAGTACCTGTATCCAAGGTCACCGAACGCACGGGTTTTCCAGTACGAAATTGAGATGACCGCAATTAACATCAGTGCGATGAACCCGATCAGTCCCGCACCGAACGGATGGCCGCTTACCCAGGCGGTCATTTCAGGCCATTTCCAGATTGCGACCACGATTCCCACTAAAAGGATCAGAATGAAAATAGACCTGGCAACAGGATGAGTTGTCCAGTCTCCCGGGGGAGAAGGGATGTCAGATGGATCGACATAGGGTCGTTCCATCCCATCCACTCCTCTTCGCAGTGCTTCCTTCAGATCAGGAATGCGATCTTCATCTGCCACTGGCATCCCTCCATTGACACCTTGCTCCCGTTCGAGCCTCTGGTGTCCGGTTGCGCATAATCATTATATGCAAAGTCGAATTCCAGTGCATCCCTTTTCCAGATTATAAGTGAAAAACCCCACCTGGGTAACAAGTGGGGCTGAACCGGGTCAATTTGAATTGAATTTATTTTACTTACCATCTTCCAGACGGTCTGCAAGCCAGTCTGGAAGGCCAATGTCTTTGATTTTCTTCTGGGTTTTTTCAACGTCGTAATCCACACGAAGGAACATGATCTCGTGAGCGACGAAATCATACAGCACTACGCTCGCTCTCGGATCGCCGTCCCTCGGCTGCCCCACCGATCCTACATTGATGATGTATTGCGAATCAGGATCGAGTGTGATCGGATTTTCAAAACCGAAATGCTTTTTTACATCCTGACCCGGGAGAAAGTCAGCCTTACCGTCGTCCCGCATTTCCATAATTGCAGGCTGATGGGTGTGACCGACAAACGTGATCGTCAGTTCAGGATCCATTCCCTCGAAAGCTTTCGCGGCTTCTTCCTTGTTACGGACATAACCCATATCAGAGTTCGGGGCGTAGTGTGTGAACCGAAGCTTGTATCCCTTCGGCACCTTCTGGATGAAATCATCCTCCAGGTGAATAAGCCATTCGAGATTTTCCGCACTGCCGTTTGAGAGAATGTCGCGGGTCAGCTCGACCGCCTGGCGCGCATGAGGATTGACTCTCTTAAGATCCTCCTCCGGATTGAGATACCTTTCGTGATTACCCCTTACGTGTTTTGCAAAATCCCTGACTAGCTTGACGCATTCCTTTGGCTGCGGACCGTAACCGATGATGTCGCCGATGCCGATAAACTTCTTGTGGTTCGTCATCTCCATCATCTTGAGACGTCCCAGCGTCCGTTCAAGTGCGTCAAGGTTTGAGTGAATGTCGGAAAAAACTACGATGGTGCTTTTTGGATCCATTAAACAGTAACTCCCTTTCGGCCCTGATGTCGTGCCCTTACCCGGATCTCCAGCCCTTGGCTGCCGTTGAGTGGGCATGACAAAAGGGGCCGTTTGAAGCCCCTGCCCCGGGAACCGCCAGAATGGCCAACGGTTAAGTCTAGCTGATTATTTAACCCGAGGCAAGCCTATTGCGCCAATTTTCACAAACTTTTCTGTTGATAGAATTTATATCGGCGGGACATATAAATTTTAAAGAGGGAATATACCTGTTTGGAATTAAATATTACGAATTGCTAAACAGTTCTTCCTGCACATCGGGTTTATTCAGCGACGCAAACTTAACACCGATGTGCTCGCAGCCGAGGCGCGTGATGCACCGTCCACGCGGCGTTCGCTGGATAAATCCGATCTTTAACAAATACGGCTCCATTACATCCGTGATCGTATCTCTTTCCTCGTTAAGAGTCGCGGCCAGCGTCTCAATTCCCACCGGACCGCCATCGTAAAATTCAACGATCAACTTGAGGAACTTCCGGTCGAGTGGATCGAGCCCTTTCTCATCAACACCGAGACTATCGCACGCCTCGACCGCTACATCCCCGTCGATCCTGCCGTCCTTCATGACATCCGCCCAGTCCCGAACCCGCTTC
>JAUWTM010000181.1 GCA_030614715.1 Planctomycetota bacterium | reverse complement strand
GAGACCGCCGGTCGAGTCGAAAAGCGCGCAGGAGTAGTCGCGACGCTCCTTAATATTCTGGCTGAAGGCGCCGTGACGAAGCGCCTCACCCATTTCGTCAAGAAATGCCTCGACAAGAGCCCGGAAGATCGCGAGCCGGGCAGGATCGATATTTTTTTTATGATCACTCATCACACAAGTTCAATAATCGCGTGACCCTTCCTGTCGAGATGCATTGTGCAGTCCGGTGGTAGGTAAAGAGTTGCGAAATCCTCGACAATCAGGGCCGGGCCGTCGAAGCTCTCCTCGATTGGAATGAAATCTCTCTTTAAAACCGGTGCACCGCGCCATTTCCGGTCGATTCTCAATCTTGTTGACCCACCGAATACATGCTCTATGCCCCGATCAGTGGTTTCCACGTCCGCGAAATCAACCGACGGCGCGGGGATGTCTCCCCGGACCCGGATTGTGACGATTTCAACCTGATCGTGATTGTGTTTGTACGTGTATCTCGCCTCATATGCTGTCTCAAACGATTCGATAATCATTCCAGCGTTGAGTTCGTCACGGAATTCAACTTCCATCGTGTGCGTCTGGCCAATATACCTGCACTCAAGAGTTGTTGTGAATTTAATCTGACCACCAGTCGACCAGTCGCTTAAAGTGTGTGTTATTTCCTGTTTCATCTGGATTTGTATCGATGAAATGAGCTCCATCGCCTCCGATGGTCGCTTAAGAATTGCCCTTTCGGCCTCCGCGGTCAGTGGAGCCTGCATCAGACCGATAGCGGAAAACACGCCTGCAGCACGGGGATGAAGGACTTCCCTGAGTCCTATTGCACGTGCACACTCAACAGCGAACAACGCACCGGCACCACCGAACGGAACCAGGGTAAATTCCCGATCCGGCGTTGCGGGATCGATTCCCCGCGCAACCGAAATTCTCCTGAGTGCCCCGGTAAGATGGACGATCGCAAGGTCGATGATCCCATCTACCAGGCTGTCCACATCCATCCCGGACGGGCAGATATTTTCCAGTGCTACCAATGAGGCGGGTTTTTCAAGTGGCATCTCACCGCCGAGGAAATGTTCAGGAATCAAACGTCCAGCGACCAGTGCTACATCGCTCAGGGTCGCAGGACCGCCGTTACCGTAGCAGGCCGGACCAGGCATCGCCCCGGCACTCTCCGGACCGAGTGCCAGCATGCCTCCGGCGTCGATTTTTACGATTGATCCGCCACCAGCTCCTATGGTGTGGATGTCGATGGCCGGGAGCGGTACGGGAAGTCCGTCGATCTCCGCTTCCCTCGTACGTGGAACAGATCCCGCAAGCAGCGTGACGTCAGTCGACGTTCCCCCCATATCGAGTGCAAGTACGCGATCCCGTCCGAGGGTCATTCCTGCAAGCGCACCTCCCGCCGGACCGGACAGAATGCAGAGTGCGGGATTGGCACCGACCTGATCAGGGGAAATTAATCCTCCGGATGACGCCATAAGGGCCAGTTTATGTGGACACGTTGCCGATAACTCAGCGAGATACAACCCAAGAACCGGAGCAAGGTAGGCTGCGACCGCCGCGAGGTTCCATCTCTCGTACTCCCTCGGGTAGGCTGCCAGCGATGACGATGGAAACACCGGAAGGCCGGTCAGGGCTTGCAGTTTTTCAGCGAGTTCCTGCTCCTCTGAAGGGAATCCGGCTGAGTGAAGGATACCAATTCCGACCGATCTGGCACCCGATTCCTTAATTTTTCCGGCAAGGGTCGATATGGACTCCTCAGAAGGAGCTGACAGGACTGAGCCGTCGGATGCCGGTCTCAGGTCGATTTCATGGATGCTGTCGCGATCGAGTATCGGCCTTGGACGCGTTGGGGAAGGGGAATACAGCTCGGTGCGCTCACCCCTGCCGAGTTCCAGAACGTCCCTGAAGCCTTCGGTGACAACCATGCAGGCGGGACCACCGTGACGCGCAAGGACCGCATTGGTACCCACAGTTGTACCGTGACAGACGAGATCAATCGAATTGGTCACCTTTTTCAGTCCTGAGATCACAGCCTTCGACGGCGAATCGGGCTGCGACGGAACTTTCGCGGTCATGAGACGGCCGTCCTGCAGCCAGACAACGTCGGTGAATGTGCCGCCTGTGTCGATCCCAACACGGCCTGTATCCCGGTCTGATGGTTCCATCACGTGAGATAGTAGCAGGCTGTTAGTATTGCATCAAATAAAAATCGATTAAGTGCATTAACAGGGGGTTGCCACGATACTAATTATGGAGCAAATTAGTAGTAAATATACTGACTCCAGGTGTAGGGTTGGAGACTACGATGAAATTCGTCAGGCGAGAGCTGGATGAAATCGTGATTTACGATCTGGATGGTGATTTTGACAGCCGCAGTGCTGGTCCTGCCAAGGAGGAGATCAGGTCCGCCATTCTGAACGGCGACATGAGCCTGATCATCAACCTTGAAGGAGTTTCGTATATCGATTCAGCGGGTTTGGGCACGCTTGTAAGTGCCCTTAAAACCGCCAGGGAAAATGGCGGCAACGTGTGGCTTACCGGTTTGACTGCTCAGGTGAAGATGGTGGTTGAGCTGACAAGACTGCACCACGTGTTTGATATCTATGACAATATCGACGATGCCCTGGAGGATATCAGAGGTGGGGGTAACTCGGAGGCGTCTGGATGAATGTATATTGCGAACAGGTGGATAAATGCACCGTTGTAACTATCGAGGGTGACGTATCAGTCCCCGAGAGCGATCAGTTCAGGGAATTCCTGATGCACAGGATCGAGAGCGGTACGCGCGATCTCCTCCTGGATTTCAGCTACGTGCCGTACGTTGATTCATCCGGAATCAGCGCACTTCTGCTCCTGCTTCAGGCCGCGAGAAAGAAGGGCGGCGATATTCGTCTTGCAGGGATTAACGAAAGAATAATGAGCCTGTTCAGACAGGTTGGACTGCATCACGTATTCAGACGGTTTACGTCGCTTGACGAGGGGATACAGAGTTTCCAACCGTGCGAGACAATATGACATTCAGATACAGGGTGTGGTGGTTGAATAGTTAGCAACTGGAATCAAAGACGATTAAATGGATCGAGGACTGTGTCCTCGATTTTTTTGTGCGTATTCTACTGAAATTCGAGGTGCGCCCTTCGATAGACGATCTCCCAATAGGTGGTTCCATCGTTGAAATTCGAGAAGACGAAATGCCAGTTCCCTGTTGGTGCGATCCAGAGATCTGCATGCTTGTTCTGTTCATCCTGTACTGAAACGAGAACTGGTTCAGTCCACGTGGCTCCGTCATCGAGTGAGTAGGACGTCATGATGTTGTCACCCTCCCACCAGACGGTCGCGAGTACAGAGTAACTTTCCCAGTCGTAGCGTGTAATCGGGGTGTCCTGTAATTTTAACGTGCCCTCGTATATTTCAACCGGTGTCGACCATGTGGTTCCGTTGGATGAGTAACTGTAACAGACCTCGTCATTGCCGCTAATCAGATCGTTACGGACAAAGGTCACGTGGTACCCGGTTGAATCGATCAGCAGACCGGGATCGCGTGCCCCGATTGTATCGCTGCCAGCACCGTCCCAGACAACTGCCGATGTATCCCAGGAATTTCCATCGATACTGCTGGCAAGGCGGATGATATTTCCGGCAGGTTCGAAATATGCCAGGTACATCACACCCGAATAAAGTGAACTCGACCGTACCCGTGATACCCGTCCGGGATTGACCAACAGGAACGTCGGGTATCCGGACCAGTTGAACGTGCCGGGTGCGCAGTTCAGGCACTCCGGAGTAACTGAACGCTTGAATGATATCTGACCGCCGGAGTCGCCGAAGAAATACACGTAGTGCTCCGCGTCCTGAATAATCTCACTCGCGTTGTCTATCGCGCTATTGAAGTTGTTTGCCTTCTCGGAGCCGTTCGGGCCGTCCGGGAACGTGCCCGATGCGTGTCCTGCTCCCAGGGTGCTCTCATCAAGGCTTGTCAGGTTGTAAGTCTGGTAGCTGAGGTTGTGACTGGACGGCCACACCTTGATCGTGTCGCCTGTATGGGAGCCGTTACCCGCCGTCGTGTGCTGGTTCCACCGCCAGTCTGGCCACGTCGAGCCGTCGTCGTGCGACCTGAATACGGCAGCGTAGCTGTCACCGCTGACACCGTTCCATTCGGCATACGCGAAACAGATGTCCCCGTCATTCTCGACCACAACGGCTGGGGAGTAAGCATGGAAATTGTAAGCGTTAGCGGGGAACGAGACCGGATCTTGAAAAATAAGGACCACATCGGGCTGTGGATTGGGATCTTCATCCAGAACGTTAACGATTCCGGTTGCTAAAGCGGTCAGAGGTGCATCCGGGTAGTCGAAAGCACCGCCACCTCCATCGATCTGCGGTTCGTACGAATCGGGATCGGCTGATTGCACGCCAATTAAAACTGGATACTGCCCGGGCTCTGTGATTCCCCCGGTTTCAAAATTCGGTAGCACATCAAACCGGAATACAGCGGATGTTTCATTTGTTCCATTGAGAATTTCGTAAGTGCCGGTCAGTACATCGACATAATTATTGCCGGCACCGTCATCGAAGGCCGGGCTGTCGACCCATATCGATGAGATTTCAGTGAGCACAGAGCTGAGTGAATCAGCCTGCCAGTCGAAAACCTCGACATCGAGTGTGAACGTGCCGCCGTTTTCAATTGCATCGACATACCATGCAGTCGAACCGGCATCAGCAAGGGTAAGGTTATAGGCTTCCTTTGTGTTCGCGTTTTCATCCCATGCTTCCAGGGGGTAGTCGGGAGCGTACATCGGGTCAGGCTCAACCCATGATGCATCGACCGCGTAACTGAACTGGAGTGGTGAACCGTCGAACTGGATTAAATATCGCCGTGTGTTGATCCCCGGGGTGGTCGCGAACGATCCGCGGGTCGCAGGATCGATCTCGAACGGGTCCTCGGGACCGAGACTATCCGTGAAATATTTAAACGGATTGACTGTAGCGTCACCGGTGAAGCCGGGAGTGGCAAGGGCTCCCTGCGTGTATCCAAGGACGGTTCCCACCGAAGTAAATTCACCCGGATTCCACCATCGCGTGTATCCATCGGCGTTGAGAAGTACCGATTCGGACGTTGGTACTCCGGGAGCTGCATCGAACCAGTTCGCGTAGGCGGCTGACGGGTCGAATCCGGCGGTCTGCGATCCATCTGCTATGAAAATGCCCCGCACGTCGAATCCCCTGTACTGGTTGAGTCCGGGGAAGGGGTGACGGAGGGTTACATCGACCGCGACAAGGTAATTTTCGATCTCGGAATCCGTGAGGTCGATGTTCACGCTCAGCATGTGTGTCGGAGCCGACGGCGGTTGCATGAAGAGGACGATGTTCGCGTTAAACATCGCGCCTCGAACAGGATTTATGCCGACTTCCAGTGTGTCGGGATTGATAGAGATGTCCCAGAAGCCCCAGAGGTGACGTCCGTGATTAATGGTCACAGCCTGGTTTTCAATCGTGAGATCATCTAATCCCGGGTCGGTGAGACGTTCTCCTGTGGAGCAGCTCAGAAGCAGAATAAGTCCGACCAGGACTGCCAGATGGAGCACGAAGGTGGGTCTTGGAAATCGCATGGTTACCGAATCTCCTTTTGATCGGGTAATTCAAACTGGAGATAAAATTATATCACATTGCTGTAATGTGAGACTTAATATGAGCCATGTGACGGTCGATTCCAATGATCGGGCCAGCGTTTCGACTGCTTCCAGCAGTCGATCCATTTTCTGCTATAATTTACATTGAGGTTAAAAGATATGAACTTCAAAGTTGTGATACAGCAGGACGAGGATGGACGCTTCAACGCGTCGTGCCCAGAATTGCGTGGATGTTATTCGTATGGTGACACAATCGAGGAAGCGAAGAAGAACATCCGCGAGGCGATTGAGTTGTATCTTGAAGATATTCCTGAAGCAGATGTTCCGTCTGTTCGACTAAAGGTTGAGATTCTCGAAGTAGCTATATGACCAAACTGCTGAAAATTTCTTATTTATTGACCTAACCAGCAAAGTTCATCGCTTCTGTCTTGATTTGTGGATTGGTATAACTAGGTAAAACATTGCAGAAAGATTTCAAGGTAAAAACAAAATGCATGGATTTGTAGCGATTTTAGATGTCCTTGGTGCTAGCCGTATGGCTCCTAGTACTCTATACGAAAAAATCATGCATATGGATAAAACAGCTAAAGAATTTGCAAATAAGAGTGCTGAAATTGATGGAGTGCCAACTGAGTCTTTGTGGGTGTCGACCTTCGCTGATACTTTTGTTTTTTCATGGCCATGTCAACCAACACTGTTTTCCTTGGAAGTACAGTTTTTATTTTTCGGGACATATATAGGTTGGTTTATTAAGGAAGGAATATTCGATGAGTTGCCATTTAGAGGGGCAATTTCATACGGGGAATTATATAGGCCAGATACGAATCATGTATTAGGCCAGGCTGTTAATGAAGCTGCTGATATGTATGAATTAGGTAACTGGATTGGAGTGATACTGACTCCTGATTGTATTAAAAGATTAAAAAACTGTTGGACAGGATCACATGGTGATCATTTAATTTTTAATAGTTTGATTAGTACTTTTCCCGTCTATAAAGTCTGTTTGAAACTCTGCGATAAAGAATGCGATAAAACTCTGAGAGTTGTTAATTGGACCCCTATAGACCGTAAAGGTTTTGAATCTGATAGGTTTTCCGTTAAATTTTTTCGCGAGTTGAAAAAGGAAAATTTAGCTCAGGTTCGGAAGCTAAAAGATAACAGTCAGAGAAAATATTGGGATAAATACAAGAATACCATCCATTTTATCAATTATATTTTGGACAAGACAATTCTAGTAATTGGGCACAAGAAACAGATAGGTGTTTTTAATAAATACGATTAATCCCTACTGCCATTCGAGGTGACCCCTGCGGTATTGGATTTCCCAGAGGTCATTTGCGGCGTTGTACGCGGTCCAGACGAAGTGCCAGTTCCCGCTGTCGTGCGTTATCGCGAGGTCGCATTGCTTGTTCTCATCGCTAATTTCGGAGACCTGCACAGGCTGCGACCACATCGCGCCGCCGTCGACCGAGAACGCGGCCCATATCCGGTTGTTCTCCTGCCAGACAGTTCCAAGCGCCGATCCGTCCTCAAAGTCATACCTGATGACCGGAGTGTCGAGAAGGTCGAACACGTTCGATCGTATTACGACCGGATCGGTCCACACGGCACCGTCAGCGGAATACGTGTAACAAAGCTCATGGAAGCCTGTGATCATGTCTATCTGCACGAATGTCACGTGGAACCCGGTGTCATCGACCTGCAGTCCGGGGTTACGTGCATTGGTTTTTCCGGTGTCGGTCGTGTCCCAGATAATTGTGTCGGTATCCCACGTCTGCCAGTCGGTCGTGTTGTACGCAAGCCTGATGTTTGTGCCATCGGGTGTGAAATACACGAGGTACATGGTGTCGTTGTATAGCGTACTCGACCGTGCCCGTGAAAGATACCCGTTGCTGCTGATCTGGTAAGTCGGGAAGCCGCTCCAGATCGCACCGGATGGTCCTTCCCTGATGTAGTACGGCACCTCCGACCGCTTGAAATGAATGATGCCGTTCTCGTCGCCGATGTCGTAGACGTAACCGTCCGGGTCCATAAGAAGCTCAGTAAAATGGGTGATACGCCTCGTTACATGCGCTCCTGCCGGCCACGAATCGTGATCGGGGAATGTCTCGGCGAGGAATCCGGTAGCGAACCAGGTGTGATCGTAGTCCTTCCAGAGGTGAAGAGTCCTGTAGCTGTTGCCGATGTCGGATGGGAAAATTTTAACAACGTCGGCGTGATTCCAGTCGCCTCCGCCACTGCTAAAACTTGTCGCGTTCTCAGGCCACGTTGAGCCGTCATCGATCGATCTCCATGCGGACGCGAAGCTCGAGTTACCGTCGGGATGGTATTCCTCGAAAGCGAAAACCACGTCGCTGTCCGACTCAACGTCGATTGCGGGAGTGAAATTGGTGTAGCCCTCGT
>JAUWTM010000056.1 GCA_030614715.1 Planctomycetota bacterium | reverse complement strand
GACGATGACGGAAATCGACGACGCAAATAGGAGGCGATTAAAATGCCAAGCAGATGGTACGAGAAGGCCGTGGAATTCGGAAAGCTGGGCCGATTCAATGTCGCGCTCCACTGCTGTAACCGGGCAATTGAAAGTAATCCCAGGGACGATCTTGCCTGGGGTTACAAGGGCATGACACTTGAAAAGATGGGCCGTCACGATGAAGCGATCGATGCGTTCGACAGGGCGCTCGAACTCGATCCATATTTCGCTGATGCCATGCTCTGCAAGGGTGGTGCGCTGGTGAAGCTCGGACGGTTCCGGGAAGCGTTGCCCGTTCTGGAGGAAGCGCACAGGATCGGGAATTTCCCAATTGCTCTTGAAGGTATCAAGGCCTGTAAGGAAATGCTCGGTAACCGGGCAAAGTGGTAATAAAATTCTGCAAACTCAGTTCCTGATGTGATTCCTGATGGCTTGCACATGGCCATTTTTTTTTGTGCTTTTTATTAAATTTGGTAATCTTGCGTGGAATTCAGTCACGAACCCTCATTAACACTGTTATAATAATATTAACACGCTACGGAGGCCTGTTAACGTGCGAATATACCTGTCTTTCTATCTGATTGCAGTAATTCTGACGTCATTCGTGTTGTCCGGATGTTCCGGCGGCCCGACAGTGCCGGATACCAATCTGACTACCACCAATAACAATCGATCCGGTGCCAGCCACCAGTGCATGGGATTCTGGCTGGTCCAGGTTGACACCGGCACGTGGGATGTCGAGGTGCATCCGCTTCGTACCAGCCAGTGGCATTTCAACATCACTGGTATCCTGAACAGCACGATGGGTATAGGCGCGTCCGGTGTCCCATCGCAAGCCGACCCAGCAAACGGTCTTTTTGTCCTGGATATTTCGCTGACACATCCGTTCGGAACAAAAACGCAGCTTTCCGGCTTCGATGTAAAAGGCGTCCTGGTTACACCCGGCTCACTCGACATAGACGGGCTTGCTTTCGCAGATGCTGATGAAATCAGGCTGTTGAACGCCGATGGGTATACTCGCTGGTGGAATCCGTCCGAGTTCACCCTCGACGGCATGCTCGGATACACGGAGGGCCTTCTCGCAACCGCTCCTGCAAGTCTCCTTACTGCAAACATCAATCCGTACAAGGTTTTTGCAGATTCCCTCGATACCGAGGCCGACCTGTTCGTCGCTGTCGGTGTCCCGCTTGACGATGACACAGGTCGCGCGGTCTTCACGGCGGGCACCACGAATATTCGCCGTTACAGGATCAGGTTCCCGATGAATCCAGGTCCAATGGCGCTCTTCGGGTACGCAATCGATGTAGCGTGGGGTGCGCCAGACCCAAGTCCGCCATCCGAGGTGCCGGATGACTTCGCAATCGAAGCCAACCAGCCCGAACCGTTTTACATCGACATCAACCCGAGTCTGAATACGCTTTACTTCGATGCCGATGCGGTAGGCGGGGGTGTTGGCGGTGGAAAACTCGCTCTCGAAATCGACATTTCCGACTGGCAGGGAATCGATGGCGGTAATATCTTTACGCAGATCAACGGAGTAGCCGTAGCCGCACCTGAGCTGTTCAATGGATGGATAGATGCCGATTACGAGTCGCAGGATGGCACGACAGCCATTTATGAAGTGGACGTTTCAGACTCAGTTGGGGTAACTCATGAAGGTGACACGCTGGTAATCGTGCAGGTGGAATCCGCTGATGGTTCAACGTACAAACAGGCCGGTGCGCCGGGACCGGAAGATCCACTGATTTCCTGGCAGGTGCTAATACTCGATGTCCCAGATCCGGAATGCGTGGAGGACGGCAACAATTCATTCGAGACTGCAGTGCCAATCCAGCCCGGTGATGTGATCAGCGACCAGATCTGCCTGACCTCCGATGCCGATGACTACTACTCTTTCCAGATTCCGCTCGGAAATGATATTGAAGGGACCGTAGACCTCTGGTGCGATGCGGAACCTACCACGGTCGGGCTTTATGATTCCAGTGAAACCATGCTTCATGAGGAAACCGTGTCGGCTTCGAATGCCCTGCTTGACCTGACACCGCTCAATCCCGGTCCGGGCACCTATTACATTAAAGTCAGCACACAGAATGACTCGCAGGTCGCTCCATATATTCTGGAACTGGGCGCTGTGTTTGTCGACGTGTCACCGTCGAACCCGATTGAAATAACACCGTCCACACTGGTCGTGAAACCAAACCGGCTCTGGCTGAATGACGATTATGTCTACATGACAAGCGATCTCGGTGTCTGGGTCTACGATATCGCCATGCCATCAGCACCGACACAGGTGACGTACCTGCCGCATATTATTTCGGAAGAAGCGGCGTTCCACTATCCCAATCTGTATTTTAAAGAGCGTATGAGCGATACGACCGCAAGGCTGAACCTTGTCGACTTCACCGATCCCGCCTCACCTATCCTGTCTGAGGGTGTGATTGAGTTCGATTATCTTCTCACCAACTTGTGCATGGACGACACCGATCTTTACGTTACGCTTCGCACGGGACCATCCGACTGCGAGCTGCGTATTTACTCGTATGCGACTGATCCGCTGCTGCCGGCGTTAGAAGGTTCGCATGCACTTTTATATGTCGTGCAGAATATGGAGCTCCTCGAAAAGCCGTCGTGGGACACCCACATCGCAATCTCTGCACTTACGACTGTCTACACATACAACGTGGAGGACCCGCTGGCTATTGACGATACCGGCAGCTTCACCCTTGGAGCCGGGTACATCAAGGATATTTACTGTGTCGGTGGGGCTCTCGGTGACCATTTCCTGATGTGTGCCGATATCGACTACGATGGTGATGGATACCTGTACGTGATGCAGCAGACAGATATCCCCGGTGTAATCAAACTGGATGACATCGATCTGCCGGGATCGGCGGAATATGCATCCGTGAAGGGTGACTACGCGGTTATCGGTGATGGTGCTCCAGGAGTCAGCATTTGCGATATCTCGACAATCGGAGCCCCGGTGTACGATTCAACGCTGGCCATACACGGAAGCGCCCATGAAATTTCCATACAGGGAAATATCGCCTGTGTGCTTCCACTCGATTCCGGACTGCATGTGCTGGACGTCACAGACCCGTCTGTGCCTTCAATTACTTCGCGCCTGCAGGTCGCAAACGGTCCAAACGCGATCATAACTCTGTCAGAAAATAAATTACTAATTGCAGAGCGTGCCGGAACTCACTACGCGCTCGAAGTGATCGACATCACCAACCCGCTCAGCGCATTTGTAACTACGGAATACGACGTTGCAGAACCTCCGGAGTTTTACTACCTCGACGGCAACATGCTGATCGTGTCACAGGAGGAGTCAGCGCTGCTTTTCGATGTCAGCGACGATACCAGTCTCGTGCTTCTCGGGACGATACCGTTTGGCGCGACAGTCGCAACCGTGGGACTGCACAATGACTTTGCGTACGTGGCCAAACTCCCCACCGGTGTGAAAATTTACGACGTCGGTACGCCGTCGATACCACTGTACGCATCATCCATCTCGACAGATTTTGTCGTGATGGACTTCACCTTCTATGGAGAATACATGTACGTGGCGACCGGTGTGGGAATAAGCATCTACAACATCTCGAATCCATACGCAGTCGTCGAGGAGATCCCATATCACGTGGGAGAGTTTACGAAGGAGTCGATGATCCTCGACGACGTACTTTATCTCGTTGCCAGTAATTTACTTGAGACAGTCGATCTTACCGATCCGGTAGTTCCCGTACAGCTTGGCCAGCTGGAGGTTGAGCCGGTCCTGAATCTGACCGACGTCATCCTCGAAGGTGATTTTGCATACGTCCAGGGTGACGGGACAGTTCCCTACGCATGCAGTATCTGGCCTATTGACGCGCCTGCGAACTTCGGGCAGATATACAGCCATGACCCGTACGGCGGGGAGCGGGACCTTTACGTGTGGAATGGGTATCTTTACGAAGGCTCCCTGACTTCCGGCTTGAGAATTTTCGATTTGTACTAATTCGAACCTAATACATACTTACTGAGTCGAAATGATCGGGACATCTGCTTTACCTCCAGCTTAGCAGGTGTCCTTTTTATATCTCCCATATATTATAAAATTCAATTAATTCTTGCTTTAACCACTCATGGATTCATATACTTGATGTAATCCACATCAACGGGGGTATTTTCATCATGCGTAGAATAGGGAATCTCCTTCTGCTCACAGCTCTTGTAGGGCTGGTATTAAGTTGTTCTTCAGGCAGTCCCACGATCCCATCAAATGATCCGGCCATCGCGGAATCAAGCCATTCTGCCACCGCCGGGCAATCACACTACCTGTACGGGTTCTATCTCCTGAAAATCGATTCGGAATCGGGGGAAGTTGAAGTAATCCCGGTACGGAACGCTGATCTCCATCTCAACCTGACCGGTGTGCTCAACGCAACGATGGGGGTCTCTGCATCAGGAGTACCCTCCGAAGCTGATCCGGTCAATGGTCTTTTCGTGATGGACATTACACTTGAGCACCCGTTCGGGACCAAGCCGCAACTCGCCGGATTCGATGTCAAGGGAATCCTGATGGCTCCCGGATCGGAGCCTTTCGATGGATTAGTGCTCGCTGCACCCGACGAAACACACCTCGAAAATGCCGACGGTAATACCCGCTGGTGGAATCCATCTGAGTTCACAACTCCCGGTTTGTTCGGATACACCGAAGGAATACTCGCTTTTGGACCTGCAGCGTCAATGACCGCGACCATTAACGGTTACAAATATTTTGCCGATGTGCTTCAACCGACCGACAGCATGTCATGGGTAACCGGCACGCCGATGGATGCCGACAACGGTCGGGGAGTTTTTACAGCGGGAAGCAGCAATACACGAAGGTACCGGATAAGGTTCAAAATGGATCCCGGACCACAGGTGCTCTACGGTTACGCAATCGACGCATCGTGGAGTGCTCCATCACCTAATCCTCCCGTTGAAATTCCAGATGATTTCCCGATTGAAGCGAACCAGCCGGAACCGTTCTATATCGCGGTTGCCCCACGGATAAATACTCTCTACTACGACACGATCAACGTAGTCGGGGGCGGATACCTGCAGATGCAGGTGAACGTCCACGACTGGCAGGGGCAGGATGCTGGTGACATTGCATCGGAAGTTGGCGACGTTAACCTTTATATTCCCGATCTGACAACGACAGTTTTCCCGGCGACATTCCTGAGCGAAATCCCATCCAAGGCGAAGTACGTCGCTGATATTACTGGTATCGGGCTGGTTGGAGTCGGGGAATATCCTGTTTACTGCAGCGTTGAATCGACGGATGGCTCCACGTACCAGCAAACCGCTGCTCCCGCTCCCGCAGAGCCGTTGAAAATTTACCAGGTCGCGACTGTCGAAATTCAGGAGTTCCCTGAATGCGTCGCGGATCTGAACAATAACTTCTATGAAGCTGTGGAACTGGGTTACACAGAGGGTGCACCGGGTATCGTATGTCCCATAGTGGATGAATGGGATTACTACAGCTTTACAATTCCACCGGGGTATGAAGTTTCCGGTGATGTCACTCTGTACACTGATCGGGATGACACTGAGTTTTTCCTGTACGACACGAATTACATGTCGATCGCATCCAATACCGTCAGCACAATGCTGACGACGTTTAACCTCGATGACTATTCACTCATACAGGGCACATATTATGTCGGAATCCAGGGTAAAGCCCCGGACCCGGCTTTCTATCACGTGCAGATGAACGTCGCGCTGACTGAAAAAAATGATATCTACATTGAGTCCGAGGTCACACCACCGGGATTATTCTGTAAACCTGAGTATGTCTGGGTGGATGGGCCATGGGCATTTTTCATTGGCAACTATGGATTGTGGGTCTTCAATATTTCGACACAAACACATCCACAGCAGGTTTATTCCGAGATCTACACGCAGGATTTTTTCGGCCTGAGAACGTCGTACTCCTCCGATTATATGTATTTAACCCTGGGTAACCCGGGCAAAACATTGTCCGTCCTGGATTTAACCGATCCGTCCGCTCCAGTGCTCACCGATGATGTACTTGATCCTGAGGAATTTGTTTACGGCACGGCCATGAACTCGGAATACCTTGTGCTTACGGACCATGATGTCGCCAGGTTTTATGACTGGCCATCGGATCCGACCGATCCCCCATACATTGTTACCTATGATGTCGAAGGTGATGGAGACGATCTGGTGTTCTATGATCCCGAAGGTCCTGACACCCATCTTCTCACCGCGTCCTATGACACCATCTACAGTTATGACCTTGAAAGCATGCCAACAATCACGCCTGACGGTTCCACGACCGTTCTGACCGGTGGTGTGCGTAAAATCGTTACCCGGGGTGATTACATTTATGTGCTGGCAGGCTCGGGCACCAATTACAGCCTTGAAATATACCAGCAGGGGGCTGGCAGCATCGACTTTGTCGGCTCTGAAAACTTCACCGCGTGGGCGATAAGACTAGCCGTTGCCGATGACGTCGCCATAGTCGCGGACACCGACAGGATCCTGCACCATATCAGTACAGCGACAAAGGCCAGTCCTGTGTACATGTCATTTGATAATATTGATCTTATGGCCAACGACCTGTTCATTGATTCAGCCGGGGATTATATGTACACGGTACTCAAAAATCAGGGTTACAGGATCGATGACATCTCGTCTTTCCCGATGACCCTCCAGTACCAGACGGTGGCGGCAAATAACCCTCGTAATGTTGTGGGAATAACACATGGATCCAACGATTATCTCCTGATCCATGATCTGAATTATCCAGACTTCAATTCGATCCTGACCGTGGATATCACCGATCCCGCTATTGCAGAGGTCGTTGGACAGCTTGTGCTGGACGATGGTCAGCAGGGCTTTATAATAAACGATGGCGACGTCGTAGTTGCCACAAACGCAACCCACGAGTTCAGTACAATCGACGCCACCGATCCGTTGAACCTTGTAATCCAGGATACTGTGGGTCTGGTGGGTTTCGTGAAGGGGCTTGGGCTCTACAACAACACGTTGTATGTAAGTCAACAGGACGGTATCACATGGACGATCGAAACTTACGACGTCACCAATCCTGCATCCATAACGTACAAGGGAACGGTCGCGACCGTGAAGAGCAGCACGGAATTTGCATTCTACGGTGACTACATGTACGCCATCAGCGACTACGATGCTACGGTATACGATATCACCAGTCCCTGGATTCCGGTGGCAGGAAGTGCAATTCCAACCGCTGAGCCAAATCCTTCTGACTTAAAGGTTCTGGGTGATTACCTTTATCTCAGCACGGGATCTTCTTTCGAAATATCCGACCTGACAGATCCCGCTATACCGTCACTTATCGGTTCCACGATCGTTTTCTCAACTCCCACTGCACAGGCATTCGACACGGACGGCCAGATTGCATATTTTCATGGCTACTCACCCAGCTGGCCTGCTGTGATCGACGTTGATCCGCCGAACGATCCACAGAAAGTGCTGACGATGGATTACATTTACCTTTCTACAAGGGACGTACTGATGTACGATGGATTCCTGTACATGGTCTCGGATTTATTTGGCGTTCGAATTTACGACCTTTACTAGTTTTGTGTTATAAATATTCCGATACTTGGTTTTCTGTACACATTGATAGGAGGAAATTACGATGAGGCTCCAATTCCCAGTCCTTATATCGCTGGCATTGCTTGTTTCGATATGTATGCCGGGATGCAACTCAAATCCCACGATCCCGGATGAAACACAGCAAGTACGGATTGCGTCTTCCATGCAACCGCATCAGTTCGGTGGATACTACCTGCTCCAGCTTGATACCGAATCAAATACCGTGGATGTCATTCCGGTCAGGTCAGCTGAGCTGCATCTCAACGTGACCGGTGTGCTTAACACAACCATGGGTGTTTCAGCGGTGGGAGTACCATCTGAAGCCGATCCTGTGAATGGACTTTTTGTCATGGACATCACCCTGACACACCCGTTCGCTACAAAACCGCAGCTTGCCGGATTCGATGTCAAGGGAATCCTGGTAGCTCCCGGATCGGAACCTTTCGACGGATTAATTTTTCCCGCCGGGGACGAGACCCACCTTGAAAATGCCGACGGCTACACACGCTGGTGGAATCCGACCGAGTTCACTGCGCCGGGGATGTTCGGATACGAGAAGGGAAACCTGGCACTCGGTCCCACGTCATCGCTGACTACAACCGCAAATGGGTATAAATACTTCGCCGATGCGTTGCAGGCAAATGACAGCATGTCGTGGGTGACAGGAACGGCCCTCGATGCTGATAACGGTCGGGGTGTGTTTACAGCCGGCAGCAGCAACACTCGACGGTACTATATCAGGTTCGAAATGAATCCCGGGCCCCAGGTTTTATACGGGTATGCAATTGATGCATCCTGGAACACACCGTCACCTAATCCACCCACAGAAATCCCGGACGATTTTCCCATGGATGCGAATCAGCCGGAGCCGTTTAACGTCCACCTCAGCCCGAGGATCAACACTCTTTTCTGGGACTCGGTTAACCTCATCGGGGGCGGATACCTGCAGATGCAGGTGAATGTCCACGACTGGCAGGGACAGTATGCCGGTGATATTGCATCTGAGATCGGGGCTGTACAGGTCTGGATTCCAGATCTCGACCCGGTTGTCTATACCGCCACGTTCCTTAACGAATCCTCAACCAAGGCGCGGTACATAGTCGACTTTCCAGTAATCGTGCCTACAGAGACCGGGGAGTATCGCGTCTATTGCAGCGTGGAATCGACCGATGGCACCACGTACCAGCAGACCGCCGATCCCGCTACCGCTGTAACGCTGAAAACCTACCAGTTAGGGACTGTCGAAGTTCAGGAGCTGCCCACGTGTGTCATTGACACAAATAATGGTTTCCTGGATGCCGTGCACCTCGAACTGACAGGGGGTGCCAGTGGTCAGGTCTGCAAGGATGACGATATATGGGATTACTACAGCTTCACAATCCCACCAGGTCAGGAAGCTTCGGGTGACGTCACGCTCTACGCCACCGACACAGACACCACGTTATACTGGTTCGATCCCAATTTGTGGGAAATTATGTCTGAAGATATTGTTGACGGGAAAGCAACGTTAAATATGGAGGACTATTCGCCTGTCGCCGGGAAATACTACCTGGGAATTGAGGCAGATGACACTGTTGTAGAGCTGTACCATATTCAGATTAACATCGATGTTACAGAGAGTCCGACTGATATTATCGGGCCGGAAGTGACACCCGATACACTTTTCTGTCAGCCGCAGTACGTGTGGACTGCCGCTGATACCGCTGTATTTTTTGGCCAGTATGGTTTATGGACGTTCGATGTAACGGATACCATGAATCCCGTGCTCCTTTCGTCTGTTTTGCCGGCAGTGTATGAGGATCTGGATAATGCCACGTTTTACGATCATTATCTTTATTATTCTGTAGTGGAACTTGAAGGAGATTCCATCAGGTTATTCGATCTGACAGACTACGCCAATCCGATCCGGTTTGGTAGCCTCCTTTACATAGAGGACGATATAAGAAATCTGGCCATGAATTCGGAACACCTGTTCGTTCTCCTTGGAGAAACGGTTAATGTTTACGAATGGGCGTCCACACCGGAATCACCCACCTTTGTTACTACTATTACTCTCCCTGATTATTGCTACCGAATGGAGATCCTTGATCCGGAAGGCCCCGATACACATCTCCTCACAGCAAGAGCTAAGTATATCTATTCCACAGATGTTGAGGATCTTCAGAATGTATCCCCGGACGGTGATTACGACCTTAGTGCCTACAATAACATGCGGGATTTGAAAGTCAGGGACAATAACATCTTTTTGGTTCTTAGCGGTGGCTCGGGTGGCGAACTGGTTATTCTGGAGCAGGCTGCAGCAACACTCGATTACGTTGGTGAAGTTACCCTGGGCACAGAATACCTGGGTTATGGATTGATAACACTTGATTATGCACTTGTAACATCCTCGAATGCCGGGTATTACGTGGTCGATATTACAATGTTGTCCACTCCCACACAGGTGGCCGTAGAAATTCTACCAATACTGGCAGGAAGGATGGCGGTCGATTTTTCGGGAACCAAAGCATTTATTATTTTAAAGGATTTCGGTTTCGAAATTGACGACGTTTCATCACTCCCGGTGATACAGGATTACAGTACAAATGTAGCTACTAATGCCGAGTATGCAGCTGCCATGAATGTCGGTGGCAGCGATTACCTTGTCGTTTATGACGTACCCAGCCAGAAATAAAGGGAACTTAAAACCATAGATATTACCGATCCGTCAGCAGCTCATGTCCTTGACAACCTTGCACTGGGACCCGGCGTCGTATTTAAGATGGCGTACGATGACGGTGTTATTGCAGTTTCCCGCGATGTGAAGGAATTCTGTGTCGTGGACGCGTCCGATCCGACAAATCTCGCAATAACCCAGACATACACTTTGGCTGCCTCGCCTGGAGGGTTCGGGATTAACGACAATACACTCTATGTTTCCCTTTACGTAACCGGGACTACAACATTTGAAATTTACGATGTCACAAATGTCGCGGTTCCTGTATACAAGAGCAGTATCAGTGTGTCCGGGAACGTGGCGCATTACGGCTTCAAGGGAGATTACCTGTTTGGGTCCATCTCGGATGATCTGGAGATCTGGGATATCATTAGTCCGTACTTCCCGGTCAGTGTCGACACGTTCGAACCAACCGGGGACGTGATCAGGGACATCGTAATAGATGGAAATACCATGCACCTGCTGACCGGGTACGATTACCTGACCTACGATATTACCGACCCGACCGCATCGGTTCTGGAGAGCACACTGACTCTGTTCGCAGGCTATACCGCTGCAAGTAACTTTGACATCAACAGCCAGTATGCATTTATCGGGACATCGAACCTCGCACCGCAGGTAGTCGACCGCTGGCCCGCGGACAATCCGCAGAAAATCCTCAGCTGGGATTACCCGTACTGGACTATTGATGACACAGTGGTCTGGGACGGGCATCTGTACACGTTGTCAGCATACTTCGGACCGCGCATCCACGAACTTTATTGATAACAGTTTGAGCGTGTAGCTATTAACCCCTTTGAGTCTACCAGTACATGCCCGGTGAACTCGGGCATGCCTGCTTGTTTATATCCATAAATATGATATAATTATGTTTATCCCCGCAGGAGGATACCCAACCATGATTAATCGAGGGCAATTCGAATATTCATTGGTTATTTTATTATTTATTGTTATTACCGGCTGCAGTGGAAATCCAGCGGAACCATCAATCGCACCGCAGGTTACCGATACTTCAATTAATACGCAGGGAATCAATACTCATCACAGCCTTGGCTACTGGCAGCTTGCCGTAAACACGGACACCGAATCGGTGGATGTCATTCCATGCAGGACCGGTGATCTCCATTTCAACATCACGCAATTCATTAACGATATGAGCGATAACCCGTACGTTGAATATATCGCGTCGGAAAGCGATCCATCCGAGGGTCTGATGGTCCTGGAAATCTATATTTTCATACCATTCATGACGAACCCTGATTTGAAGGGATTCGATACCAAGGGAATCCTCATGACGCCTGGATCGCTGGAGGTCGGGTCACTCGTGTTTGCCGACACCGACGAGACTCGCCTGGAAAACGCCGACGGTTATACTCGCTGGTGGAATCCCGGGGAGTTCCCGCAACCGGGTCTGTTCGGTTACACTCACGGTAACATGGCTCCGTCGCCGCCATCGATGCTCACAGCCAATGTGAATCCTTATAAATACTTCTGTGATCTTTTTGTCACGGATTACCCGATGGAA
The DNA here is from genome assembly GCA_030614715.1 of Planctomycetota bacterium. Classification (GTDB taxonomy): domain Bacteria; phylum JAJVIF01; class JAJVIF01; order JAPKYR01; family JAPKYR01; genus JAUWTM01. Next base: position 11,705 of record JAUWTM010000056.1, on the reverse strand, counting down.
GTATTGGTCTACAAGCCGCTTGATCACCCCCACAGTCGTGGGATTTTCGGATATAGTCCCAATAGACGACGCTACAGAATCAGGTTTCCGGTCAGTTCCGGACCGGAAATAGTGTTCGGGTATGCAATCGATACGTCATGGGCACCACCGCTTATCTCACCCCCAGAAAATGGCTCACTAGATTTCCCAATCAACGCGAACCAGCCCGAGGCTTATCACGTCCGAATGACTACGACCGACAACACCCTCCAGTACGACATCGATTCAGGAACAGGCTCCGGACAGCTTAAACTTGAAGTCGATGTCTTCGACTGGCAGGGACAGGTCCAGGGAAATATCCAGAATGAAATTAATTCTGTTCGAGTTTCATGTCCCGACCTTTTCATCGGTGAACATGAAGCCACGTTCGTCCTGGAAACCGAACATTATGCAAGATATTCTATCGATCTGACAGGAACTGCAATTCCATCCGAGGCCGGTGATGCTCTGCTCGTCTGTGCGGTCGAATCCTCTGACGGTTCATCGTATAAGCAGAACATAAACCCGGCACCCGATGAGCCGGTAACGGCTTACGGAGTTTCGATAATCAGCGTCTCCGATACCGGTTGCTCCGCCGATGAGAACAACTCCTTCGGTGAGCATGAGACGATACTCCTGGACGAGACCCTCGATTCCAGGGTTTGTTTTCCAGATGACTGGGCAGATTTCTACAAATTTACACTGCCGCCTGTAAACGCAGTCACGGGGAACATAATCCTCTGGTGCGATACTAACGGTGTTAAGCTTGAGTTATATGATGATGGGTATTCACCCCTGCAGGAGGTGGATGTCTCGTCAGGGTCGGCCCAGATACCGATAGAACCGCTTGCACTCGAACCCGGCAGGTACTTCATCCGGGTTAGCACCTTGAACGGGTCCGAAACTGCGAATTACAGCCTTGAAATAGATACGGTAATCACTCAACCGAATCCTGTGCCGGTAAACGTTACCCCTGCAATAGCACTTCCCGGGGATATTGGATCGATGGGCGTTGATGGTGATGTCCTTTTCGCAGGCGAGTGGCTCGGTGTGAATCTCCACTCGATTGACATCTCGACTCCGTCGTCAGCTGAAGTGCTCGATACGCTGGATGTAGGATTTTCAATCTGGGAAATAGCGGTGGGCAGCGATGTTGTGGCTGCGTTCGAATATGGCGGCATTGTTCAACTGGTCGATACAAGCGATCCATCGGATTTGAAAATACCTGAGACTCTCAGTGGTACTGAGATTACGACCGGTGCAAATATTCAGGGTGATTATCTTTACGTGGTCTGTGATGCTGGTATTCTTGTTTACGATATTTCAACACCGTCGTCATCGGTACTGCTGTCGACCAATCCATCGTCCTACAATATGCACGACACGCGAATTACAGAAGATTATCTGGTCGGAATGGGAAACGATGTGTATATTTATTCACTCGCCGATCCCATACATCCAAAATATGAGAGCACATACATACCTCCGTTTCTTTGGACAGTGGATGTCGAGGGTGACTATCTCTACGTCAGGTGGTTATCTCACCTGGAAATCGTGGATATCAGCACACCGTCAGAGCCCAAATTCCTCAGTACGCTGGGATCGGCAAAGATCTCGTTCCAGACGCACATCTATGTCGATGGCCGGTTTGCTTATTTCTGCAATGATGGATCGGCATGGAATCAGTATCCATTTATAGCTTCCATCTGGCCTGCTGAAAATCCGGAGCATGTCTTCCTGTTCGACACCGACTGGTATGATATGCTCTCTACTTCGGTCATGGTCAATGATAATTTCCTGTACTTCGGGGCTCACGACGGCATACGAATATACGATCTGAACTTTTAACTACATCATACTGTGATGTAACCAATTTAGTGGCGATGCAACCAAACTGTTAAAACCCCGATCAAATCGGGCATCCGGGCGATTTTGTGCTATAATTTTGTTTAATATTATTTAAGGATGGGCTCTCATGTGCAGATTCAAGACTCCGGTCGTGGTGGTGTTCCCCCTCCTCATCCTGTTACTTGTCGGCTGTAATTCGGGTCCCGTCGATCCCGGTAGCCAGCCTTCTCATGTGGCAAGTCCAATTGTCCAGGCATCCTCCTCAAATCACGAGTGCCTCGGATACTACATGCTTGCGTTCGACACGATCACAGGATCGGTCGATGTAATCCCCGCACGGATGGGTGAATGGCATTTCAACCTGACAGGAATACTCAATACCACAATGGGAGTCACAGCTACAGCCGTTCCCGGTCAAAGCAACCCGGGATGCGGTATTTTCACATACGATATAACTCTCTCGCACCCGTTCGATACCGAGCCTAAATTTGCAGGCTTTGACGTAAAGGGCATCCTGATGACTCCCGGTACGCTGCCTGTCGGAGCGGTGCTGATCGCGGGCCAGGACGAACCGCGTCTGGATAATGCAGACGCCTTCACCCGATGGTGGAACCCGACCGAGTTCACATCACCGGGAATGTTCGGTTATACGGAAGGAATTCTGGCAACCGCCCCGGCATCTGCTCTAACCGCGACGGTAAATCCGTACAAGGCATACGCTGACATCCTCGGTCCCGAGGATTCGCTTGCGTGGATCGCCGGTGAACCGCTTGACAGCGACCTGGGACGTGCGGTTTTCACTGCTGGTGCGAGTAATACGCGACGTTATCGCCTTCTATTTCCAACAAGCCCCACTCCAGAGGTGGTCTACGGCTACGCAATCGATTGCGCGTGGATTGCGCCAGATCCAAATCCACCCGTGGAGATACCGGACGACTTCCCGATCGAGGCTAACCAGCCTGAGGCATTCCGAATAGTCGTCCAGCCGACCGTTAACACCCTGTATTACGACATCGCAGGAACGGCTAGCGGAGGTGTGCTCAGGCTCCAGATCAATATTCATGACTGGCAGGGACAGTATGAAGGAAATATCGCCGACCAGATCAGCGGTGTCAGGATTTATGCTCCGGGCATGTACTCCGGTGGTTTCGATGCGAGTTTCCTGGATGAAACACCGCTGAAAGCACGGTATAAGATCGACCTGACCGGGGTTGCATTCCCGACAGCACCCGGTCGAACTCCGCTGATATGCCAGGTGGTCTCCGCTGACGGTTCCACGTACCAGCAGTCGACCGAACCTGCTCCATCGTCGCTGCTTTCCGCATACCACGTTACTTACCTGAATATCCCGGACCCGGAATGCGAGACCGATACGGATAACCAGTTTAATAACGCCTCTCCGATTGAATTTGGGGATATCGTGGAGGATCAGGTCTGTGCTCCCGAAGATGAAGACGATTATTACCAGTTCAGCTTCGGCTCCGGGACGCAGCTTACAGGGGAAATCAGGCTGTATGCGAACGCGCAGTACACTATGCTGCGTTTGTATAACGTGGACCATGAACTGATAACCGAGGCGGACCTCCAGAACGCAGTCGCGACCATCGATCTCGATGAGCAACTCATCATGCCGGGCTTGAATTACATTAAGGTTTCGACACAGAACATGAACCAGGTAGTACCTTACGTGCTTGAACTCGACGCAGAAACCATCGATGTCGTGCCATCGAATCCTGTTGAGGTTACACCGCCGACGCTTTTCGTCAAGGGTAACAGGATCTGGCGGACGCACACACACGCGATCCTGACCGGTATGTGGGGTGTATGGGTCTACGACATGGCCGATCCGTCCGATCCAGTGCTCGTTTCTTACCGGGATTACGCGGTAACGAACGACGCAGTGATTCTTGGATCGAAGCTGTATCACCTGACATCAGGAATTTTATCGAACGGCGATGTAAACATGATCGATTTCAGCGATCCAACCGACCCGGTCCTGTACGAGAGTATAATTCACTTGCCATCGGCTGTCCGGGGTATTGCGGTCAGCAGCACACATATTTACGTGGGTACGCCGAACTTGATCGCCAAGGATGTAACGATCTACGAGTACATTACCGATCCCCTGGCACCCGTAGAGGTTGGCACAATCCCGAAAGCGGGCAGTCCAACTCATTTCGGATTGCTGTATCCAAACGGACCGAATAAAAAGCTGGTTGTTGGCTACGAAATGGGTGCGATACGCGTCTACGATGTGGATGACCCTTCATCAATCACCCAGGTAGGTCTTTATAACCGTCCTCCGGGACTGATGACCGACATGGTCACAAGTAACTACAGCGTGTACTACACCCTGTACAATTCCGCCACAGAAGAGGGGCGTCTGTATGTCCTTGAATACAACATGGCAATCCCGAACGACCTTGCGGAAGCAGGATGGCTGGCAACTCCCGGTGAGCCAAGGGATGTTTACATCTGGTGGCCGAACGCATTTATAGCGGATGGTTTCGCGGGCATGACGATCATCAATGTCGATGACCCGTCAGCGATGTACCTAGAGTCGACGACCCCAACCATTTCGGAGGCAAGAGATATTTACACTCTTGGGGATCTCGTTCACGTAATACCGTTCAATGCCGGCCTGCAGATATTCGATGTGTCCGATTTCACCGCACCAACAATTATAGAAACCCTGCCCGTCGTTGATGGTCCGCGAGAGGCTGTAATCAAGGGTGATTACATGCTCGTTGCTGAAAATGCCGGGACGCAGTACATAATCAAGTGTGTCGACATCTCCGATCCGCCCAATGCCGCATACATTAACGGCTGGGGGCTGGATGACAAGCAATATGGGTTAACTATGGATGGGAATTTCCTTGCGAATCGCTCATCTGAGATGGTCCAGCTATGGGGAATGAGCGGACTTCCATCCATGGATTACTTCTCACATATCATGGTTCCCGATCATCCGATGGCCATCGGCATTTCGGGCAAAGCGTTTTACATCGCAACAGATACGCCTCAGTTGCTGGTTTACGACATTAGCGATGTCTACAATCCAGCGTACCAGGTTACCCAGGCGCTGACATGGGATGCCACCGATTTCACTTTCTACGATGATTACATGTACATCACAACCGAAGGCGGGATCCTGGTGTATTTAATCGACAATGCAATGTCTCCAGTCTACATAACGATTATCGATCCGGGTGATACGATCAAAGAGACGGAGATTCAGGGAAAATACATGTATACAGTGACTCCCACGACGCTGGTAATTTATGATCTTACCGTCCCTGAACTGCCGGTCCTTGTTGGTTCAGCGCTTGTTGACGCTGCACTTGATCTCACGCAGGTTGCTGTTGAGGGACAGTACGCGTACGTAGACGGTAACGGCTCACCGGTTTATGCCGTGGACATCTGGCCGCCGGATTCACCGTCCCTGATCGGCATGCTGTACGAACAGAAATTCATCTCCCTGCTGGGAAGCAGTTCTGATCTGCTTGTCCGGGACGGCTATTTATATGGCATGAACCCATGGACAGGCATTCGAATACACGATCTATATTGATGTTTCAGTGACAAAATGAGGGAATATTAAGGAATTAACTTGAATACGTTACGGCTCAACCGTAATAATAGGATTAATCAAACAGGCTTCACTGGGGGTTACCATGGCCAGGGCATTCTTATCCGGAACATTTTTAATTTTCCTGTTACTTCTCACATCCACCGGCTGCAGTGATCAACCGGTTATCCCGGACAATCAACCTGTACAAAATCCAGCCGTGAGCGGCTTCGATGGCACACGGACGCACGAATGTCTGGGCTATTCAGCGCTGATTATAGATACTGAGACCGGCGGGGTCGACGTCCTGCCGTGGCGTTCAACCGAATGGCATTTCAACCTCACTGGTATCCTGAATACGACGATGGGCGTGGGAGCGGTTGTTGATTCGCTGGGAACGGACCTCGCAAACGGGCTCATTACACTGGACATTACACTTACGCATCCGTTCGCAACCAAGCCGCAGCTGTCCGGATTCGACGTCAAGGGCATCCTGATAACTCCGGGAACACTGACAATGGGACCGGGCGTATTCGCGGACGCCGATGAGACAAGCCTTGATAATGCCGACGGTTACATTCGATGGTGGAATCCGACCGAGTTCACCACACCCGGTATGTTTGGCTACGTCGATGGCTTACTGGCTTCCCATCCCGGTTCAGCTCTTACTGCAACGGTTAATCCATACAAGTTGTTCGCTGATGTTCTTGAGCCGATGGATGGCATTGTGTATGTATCCGCTGAACCACTCGACAGCCCTGAAGGTCGGGCAGTATTCACCGCAGGTTCTGCAAACACGAGGCAGTACATAATTCAGTTCCCATTACCCGGACCGCAGGTCGTGTACGGTTACGCGATCGACTGCTCGTGGGACACTCCCTCACCCAATCCACCTGTCGATGTTCCGCAGGACTTCCCGATGGGCGCAAACCAGCCGGAAGCCTTCCGAGTGGTGCTCCAGGCAAGTGCCGATACCCTCTATTACGATACAGAATCGGGTGTCGGCGGTGGCGTCCTTCGATTCCAGATCAATGTCCACGACTGGCAGGGACAGTCGGCAGGTGACATTCAGTCCGAGATCGATTCCGTTGAAATTTACGCTCCCGACCTCTTCGCAGGACCGGTCGCAGCGTTGTTCCTGAACGAAACCGCCGACAAAGCCAGGTATTCGGTGGACCTGACCGGCACAGCGGTTCCCTCGGCGGTTGGAGAAATCAAAGCCGCCTGCCGTGTGGTGTCATCGGGCGGCTCCACGTACCAGCAGACCGGTGCTCCGGCACCAACAGATACTATCGCATCCTGGCAGACAATAACTCTTGACGTAACCAACCCGGATTGCGCAGGTGATGCTAATAACGATTTTGGTGAGGCTGTTACGATCGGCCTTGATGAATCGGTCGAGGGCCTGGTTTGCCTGCCGGATGATTATCGCGATTACTTCACTTTCTCTATCCCACCTGTCTACGCAACGTCGGGGAGCATCGATTTTTACTGCGACGCGGAGCCTACGACCATCGGCATTTATAAAATGAACGAGGAACTGGTGTACGAGGAAAGCGTCAGCGGAGGATTGGCGTCGATCACGATGGATGAGGTCATGCTTTATCCCCGCGATTACTACCTCAGGATTTTCACGTCGAACGACACGCAGGTGTCGCCATACTTACTCGAAATGAACATCGATCTGGTCGATGTAACGCCCGATTCACCGGTCGAGATCACTCCGGATGACTTCTATGTGCAACCAAGCAGATGTTATTTCAATGGAAACACATTGATCACGATTGGATACCGTGGTCTCTGGACCTGGGATATTACAGATCCGACTGAACCAGTGCTCCTATATCACGATTACGAATATTACTCCAACAAATTTGCCTGCCAATGGCCTTACATCTACTACGCGGATTATATCTCTTCACCCGAGGTATACCATGTGAGCCTGATAGACTTCACCGATCCAGCCAATCCTGTGTTTCATGAATCCGTGATCGAGAACGATGACTTAGTAAAATATCTCACGATCAATTCCGAGCACCTGTACATGATCTACGAGATTGCGAATGTCAGGACAGTGGGAATCTGGGAATGGGCGAGCGATCCAACCAGTCCATCACCGGTCTGGAGCAGTGATGTTCCGGATTGCGACAGTTTTCATGCCGGACTGGCACTCGTCAATCCTGAAACCGATTTTACCCGCATGCTGGTATGGAGTGAATCCACCCTGGAATTATGGGATGTTGAAACACCGGATACCGCCGTTACGTGGCTTGATACGAACGCGGGTTATCACGGAAATATTAACGATATAATTTCCAACTACAGTTTCTTCTACATAGTCCACGGGGACGGAAGCGAAGCCCGTTTCACGATATCACAGGCGACGGGTATGGATGTAATACTGGACAGGGGATTCGATACCATCCCCCTGGGACCATTGAGCGTCACTTTTTCCGGCGATTACGCATACGTAGGGACTGATAACGCCCTGGCTACAGTAAATATATCTGATCCCGACACACCGAGTTTTGATTCAAGTGTCCCGGTTGATCCATATGCATATCATGTGAACGTCGGAGGCGATCTGCTGTCGCTGGTGCCCATTTATACAGGTTTTGAATTGTACTCCATTTCATATCCCGCACTCCCTGACCTGATTTACAAATCCCCAGTTATCAACAACGCGAAAGAAATCGAACTCTTCGATAACTACGCGCTTGTCGCGGACGACGATTACAACGTGTATCATACGCTGAAAACCGTGGATATCTCTGATCCGTCGAATCCTGAAATTGTTGAGGTTTTTCCAGTTGGTAATTCTATACTGTACATGAAATATATAGACGGCACGTTGTTTGCGGTTGTTGGCTGGGATTTAGTGATCATTGACTGTTCTGATCCCCTAGATCTTTCAGTTCACGACACAATCGATCTGGCTGATATGATCGGTTACTGCGATATTTACGAGGATACACTGTACCTGATAACTGGTAACAGTCATCTCTATGTCTACGATGCTACCGATCCGACAGCTCCAGTATACGTGACGACGAAGAACACAGATGGAAATGGTCGGGGTCTCACCATCAACGGCGATTACATGTACGTCCCGACCAGCAACAACATCATTGAGATCTTCTCAATCTCAAATCCGTTGAATCCAACGTCCCAGGGCTCTTATACTCCCGGAGAAGAACCAGGCTGGGTAATGTCGCAGGATGACTACCTGTATGTGTGCGCGGAGAACACTTTTGAGATCCTGGATATCTCAAACCCGACCGCTCCCGTTTACCTGGGATCTGTGCTGGGTTATACATACGATGATTTTAAATATTCATCGACTGACGGGCTCTTCGCATACCTCGGTGGGGGGCACCTGTACCATTGCACGCCGATGATTTGCTCTCTATGGCCGCCTGACAGCCCATCCGTAGTCTATGATTTCAGTACTTATGAATACGGCTCACCTTACAACATGGAAGTATCGAACGGCATCCTGTACGTAGCTTCAAGCAAAGGAATGAGGATCTACGATCTGTACTGATGCTGAAAGATAACGGAGGATTTGTTATGAAAATCAGTCTTCAGGCTTTAATACTGGCAATAATAATCAGCCTGATTGCAGGATGTGCCGGAAACCCGGTCATACCATCCGATCCGGAGGTGCAATCCCCGGAAGTAAATACCCTGAACGGAAGCCAGTCACATCAGTTGATGGGCTATTCCGGAATAATAATAAATACTGTTACCGGCGAGATTGATGTCGTGCCGCTTCGTTCTACAGAGTGGCATTTCAATCTGACCGGAGTGTTAAATTCCACGATGGGAGTGGGAGCTGCCGGTGTCCCGGGTGAAACAGACATCCCAAACGGCCTGGTCACGATGGACATAACGCTGACCCACCCGTTCGCGACAAAACCACAGCTTTCCGGATTCGACGTCAAGGGTATTCTCATTACACCGGGAACCCTGGCAGTCGGATCCAATGTGCTGGCGGACGCAGGTGAGACGAACCTTGAAAACGCTGACGGCTACACGCGCTGGTGGAATCCTTCGGAATTTACCACTCCCGGAATGTTCGGTTACGTAAATGGCTTACTTGCGTCACATCCCGGATCTGCGCTGACCGCGACCGTCAATCCATACAAGCTTTTTGCTGACAAACTTAGCCCTACCGACGGGCTTGTATTCGTATCCGCTGAGCCGCTCACCAGTCCCCAGGGACGTGCGGTCTTCACAGCGGGCTCAGCTAACACCCGTCGATACAGGATTCAGTTCCAGATGCCCGGTCCGCAGGTGGTCTACGGTTACGCAATCGACTGCTCGTGGAATACCCCGTCACCAAATCCGCCTGTCGATGTCCCGCAGGACTTCCCGATGAACGCAAACCAACCCGAGGCGTACCGTGTCGTTTTCCAGCCGACCGCTGACATGCTCTATTACGACAGCGAATCGGGTACCGGCGGTGGCGTGCTGCGTTTCCAGATCAACGTCCACGACTGGCAGGGCCAGGCCGCAGCGGATATCCAGTCCGAGGTCGATTCGGTCGAAATCTACGCACCCGATCTTTTCTTCGGGGCAGTTAACGCGACATTCCTGGACCAGACCGCAGACAAAGCGAGATATTCGGTCGATCTTTCCGGCACGGTTAACCCGACACAGGCCGGTGAGGTGAAAGCCGCTGTCCGGGTCGTGTCATCAGATGGATCAACGTACCAGCAGACTCCTGCTCCAGCTCCATCAGACGATGTTTCGACATGGATGACCGTGATCCTTGAAGTCAGTGATCCTGCCTGCGCAGGTGACGCGAACAATGATTTCGGTGAAGCATTTATGATCGACGTTGGCGACCAGGTCGAGGATCTCGTCTGCCTGCCGGATGATTATCTCGATTTCTACTACTTTACAGTCCCGCTGGGATACCGACTGTCCGGAGATCTTGTGCTCTGGACCGATGCAGAACCATCAACACTCGGCCTATACGATGCATCAGAAAATTTATTAATTGAGCAGGCGGTCTCAGGCGGATCAGCAACAATTGTACTTGATAATGTTGACCTGTATCCCGGGCAGTTCTACATTCGCATTTACACGTCGAACAATACACAGGTTTCACCTTACCTTCTTGAAATGGACGCTGAATGGGTCGATGTGATACCGGACGAACCGCTCGAGGTCACGCCTGAGTCGCTCTTCAGCAAACCTGAGTACTCGGCTCTACATGGTGATTACCTCTTCCTCATGGGTATCTACGGGCTCTGGATCTATGATGTGAGCGATCCCGCCAATCCCGTGTTTGTAACCAGGGAACTCGCACCGACATCCAAGGATTTCTGCCTGTATTATCCCCACCTGTACTATACGGAATGGATCGATTCAGGACACTACAAGGTCGGGTATATCGATCTCACCGATATTCATAATCCCGTGGTGTATCCGGATCTCATTGATGAAAATATCAGGTTCATCGACCTGGTGATGAATTCTGAGTACCTGTTCCTGCTCACGAACGAAGTTGCAGACCACAAAGTCAGGGTCTATGACTGGGCAACTGATCCAACTGCACCGGCCTTGGTTGTCGAGCCTGATTTTTCTAACGTCCACGAACTGTACCTGTTCGATCCAGAGGGAACGTCTCCGAAAATATTGATGGTGCACGGTCCGACTCCATACTCTCTCGACAGTTTCAATATCAGCAACATGTCGGCATGGGTTCCGGCGGGCGGATACGATTTCGGAGCACCGGTAAGGGACGTACACTGGGCTGGAAATTATATCTTCGCCCTGTCCGGCCTGGGCGACAACGCAATTTTCACGATCCTGCAGCACTCAACTCCACTTCTGACGTCTGTCGGTGTTGAAACTTTCACTTCATTCAGTACCAACATGGGCATTGAGTCAGGCTACGCGTACGTCGCGGGATACGACCAGCTGGACGTGATAGATGTCTCGATTTATGCCACGCCGACTCATGTGTCCGCGACGCCGCTCCCGTTTACGGGTCATGATTTTATCCCTGATGGAGATTTTGGTTACGTGATAGTAAATGCGGGCGGGTTCGATTCATACGACATCTCCTTCCCGGCAACCCCGTTAAAGCTTAACTCTCTCCCTGTAGTCAACCATCCACAGAACATGATTGCGTTCGGTGATACCGTTCTTGTATCCGATACTGACAATAGCAACTACATGACCATTAAATCCATTGATGTCTCCGATCCCGAAAATGCGCGTGTCGTTGATCAAATTTTCCTCGACGCGGTTTGTGACT
>JAUWTM010000159.1 GCA_030614715.1 Planctomycetota bacterium | reverse complement strand
GTCACCTTCGACGGGATCGGACATCGACGGGAATATTACACTTCCCTCGGAGCCTTCGAAATAGATAATATCACCATTTTCAATGGAATATATCCCGATCAGATCGGCACCAACCTCATCGTAATCCCGTATGAAGACAATGTACTGTCCGTCAGGAGTGATGAGCGGCTGGACGATCTCGAAATTTCCTTCACCCTCAAGGTTCGGTATGACGATCTCAACGTTTTCACCATCAGAACGGTCCCACATCACGAAAGCCCACTCGTTATCGACAAGTTCCTGCCAGCAGCAGAGATCCCCGGACGCATTGAGCGATGGAAATTTCACATGCATGTCAGCATCGGTAAGGTAAACTGTCTCACCAGGCGTTTCATCCTCTATCGTCCACAATGCAACACGTCCCGCAACCGACCCGATATCCCTGACAACGGCTATACATGCAGTACCGTTCGATGAAACCTTCGGCCATACATACTCGATCCCGGCATTATCGGTTAATCGAACTGTCCGCCACCCGTCCTCTCCTGATTCATCTTCAATCGCCAGGTACAGATCCCCTCCCGGATTCTCATCTCTCCACGAATGGAACAGGACCCGCGATCCATCGGACGTGCAACTCGGCCTCCTGTCTTTAGAGGTCGAGAAAGAAACAACGTCACCGTATGCCGAGTCAGTACCGAACCTCACTACATTCTGAGCTTCCCCGACCTGCATCGTGGCAACGATATAATTCCCATCGGCACTGACAACTGAATGCAAATAAGTTCCCAGATCGAATGTCAGAAACGAGACATCTGACACACCGAAGCCCTCCGCCAGGAGGACCATGGATGCAAGGTTCCATTCGTCCCTTACCGGAGTCCGTGCAACCTGCAAATCAAGGGGGCGGAATTTTTCCGGCACTCCAAGAATTTCGAGAATTCCCCTACCGCTGCTGTTTTCATCGGGGGTACCGAGTTGCAACGGCACGTTTGACGTAGTTGACCAGACAAGTATCCTTCCCTGCAGCCCGTCGGACAGGATTGATTCACTGACAGCGGCAGGCCTGATCGATGTATCCCGTTCCATCGCACGACCGTAGGCCCAGAATCCGGCAGCGACCAGTCCCGCCAGCATAAGAAATCCGATTATCCTGCCCGGACGCATATCAGGTAACCACCCCGGACGCTATGCTATCATACTTCCTCGCAGGGCATAAACATCTGCCCGATAACAATGGCTATTCAGTTGAAAGGCATAACGAAGGCGTTCGGCGACGTTACCGTTCTCGACGGAGTTGATCTATATCTCGCGTCCGGGGACCGGGTGGGCCTGATAGGCCCAAACGGCTGCGGGAAGACGACCCTTGTCAGAATAGTCGCAGGATTGACCCAGAAGGATGAAGGAAGCATCTCGGTGCCCGGGGAGGGTTTCAACCTGGGCTACCTCGAGCAATTCTCCGATGTCACACCGGGCGGAACTCTTTTCACCGAGGTCATGAAGGGTGCGGAAAAGATCGGACGTCTGGAAAGCCAGCTCAGGACACTTGAGGAACGGATGGCCGGCGACGACCCGGATGATGTCCACGCAGCAACCCGCGAATACTCGAGGGTCATGGCTAAATTCGAGCACGCGGGTGGTTATACATTCGAGACGGAAGTGAAATCGATCCTGACCGGGCTTGGTTTCCGTGAATCGGACTGGGAGAAACCTGCAGAAGGACTTTCGGGCGGAGAGAGAACCCGCCTTGCACTCTCAAGGCTGCTTGCCGACAAACCCGACTTCATACTCCTCGACGAGCCGTCAAATCATCTTGATCTGCCTGCTATTGAATGGCTTGAATCGAAACTCAGGAAATTCGACGGTGGTTATCTTGTAATCAGTCACGACAGGAGGTTCCTCGACGCGTGTTGTCCGGTGCTGTACGAACTCGAAAACGGGAAAATGTCGCGTTACACCGGCGGTTACGAGGGATTCCTGGTTCAGAAGGCTGAAAAACTTGAACGTGAACGCAGGATGATCAAAGCTCAGGAACGTGAGATCAAGGAGCTTAAGAAGTTTATCGCGCGATGGTCGAAGGACAAGCTGAAGGCGTCGATGGCAATGAGCCGTCAGAAAAAGCTTGATAAAATCGAAGCGAACAGGGTTACAGCGACGAAAAGCGAGAAAGCCGGGATGCACCTGAAGTTTGAGTCATCGGTCCGGTCGTTCGACGAGGTGATTTCCACACGGAATGTAAGGAAAGCTTTCGGTGATCAGCTCCTTTTTGAAAATCTCAGGTTCACTGCCCGAAACGGGGAAAGGCTCGCGATTATCGGAAGGAACGGAACCGGCAAGACAACGCTCCTGAGAATGATGATCGGCGAGGAGGAATCGGACGGTGGCGAGATATGGTGGGGCGACCGTGTAGTGTGGGGATATTTCTCTCAGACAATGCATGAACTGGACCGTGATAACACGGTTTACGAAGAACTGATGCGGCTCGGTCGGAATATCGGTGCGCAGGACGCGAGGGACATACTCGGACGGTTCCTGTTCTCGGGTGACGACATAGAAAAACGGGTCGGGGACTGCTCAGGTGGAGAGCGGTCGAAACTCATGTTCTCGATTCTCCTCACCCGCAAACCCAATTGCCTTCTCCTCGACGAGCCTACCAACCATCTGGACCTTCCCAGCCGTGAAATTCTGGAGGAAGCGCTGGAGGAATTCGACGGAACACTTATATTCGTGAGCCACGACCGCGCGTTTATCGACCGCCTCGCGTCGCATACACTCGAACTGGCCGATGAGAGTGGACGGATGTATGTCGGGAACTACACCGATGTGATCTACCGTCAACAGCAGCTGAAAATTGAGAGGGAAAAGGCTGACAGGCTTAAAAGGCGGGGAGAACTCGATGAGGAACGTCGGGTAAAAGCGCGCAAAAAGCGACGGAAGAAGAAATCGGACAAACCTGGTTCCGCGACCGATGTAAAACCACTCAACGCGCACGAGTTGATGGAGCAGATAGAGCTTCTCGAAGCTCAGATTCAGTCGCTTGAGGAGGAACTCAACCAGCCGGAGGTCTATCTCGATTACGAAAAGGCTGGCGAGTTGAATCGAACGATCGTGGCAAAGATGGACGAACGCGAAGAGTTGTTTGAAAGACTTGAGGAAGCGATTGGAGGGTAAGAAAGTTGCAGGAGCAGGCAGACACAGGGACAAATACATCAACGGGCACAGTAACACCGCGCACACTGCGTACTCTCGTGTTGATTCTCATAATCGCCCTGCTGGCCATACTGAACATGTCGTGTTACAGGTACTTCAGCGACGGTATTCAGTTCGCAATCGAGCTTCGATATTCACTCGACTGGATACTACATCCGCATCACGTCCTCTATCCCTTTCTTCCACAGATCTTTTATCGCGTTTCAGGTCTTGCCTTCATGGGATTTGCTGAGCTCGGGTTTCTCATCGGCTGGTCGAAAGCGATGTACCTGTGCAGCGTGCTGGTGTTGTTCCTTATCCTCAGCAAGGAGAAATTTCGACCCAATACGCTGGCCATCGGACTGGGATTGTTCATGTTCTCGCACGGTGTGTGGTACTTCGGACTCACCCCGAACCAGAACTCGACCCCCCTGCTGTATCACATAATTGCTCTTTACGGGATCCATCAGCTATACAACCATGATCGGCCTGTCAAATGGGTGCATATAGCTTATGTTACTTTTCTTGTATCACTGTCTATCCTCGCCAGTCAGGTCAACGCAGTGCTGTTGCTGCCTTTAATTTACGTATTGCATGTTGAGTCGGAATCTCGCAGGAAGGGAATTCTTACTATCTCCCAGTCCGTTCTCCTGACCATCGTGATAGTCGGCATGCTGCTGACAGCATTCGGATGGAAGCTCGGGGGATTCAGATCGTTCGCAGATTACGTCAACTGGCAGCACTCCTACGCGTTCCAGGAGCGATGGTGGTCGGGATCATTCCAGGACGGCTTCATACGTAACATGAAGGGCCTGTTCGAGGTGCATATAGCAGGGGTTTTCTCAACTGCCGGATTGTTCGGTGACTGGACGGATGGTTTCGGCACAACTATCTGGGGCTGCCGTCTGCTTTTGCGCATCGGACAAGCTCTTGCTGCCATTGCACTTCTCAATGAATTCATCCGGGCGTCCATCAATTACGTCCGCGGACAAGTCCTTGTGCCCATCCAGACGATCGGACTCCTCGCTGCAGTACCGATCCTGATTTTCTCTGTCTTTTACATACCTGAAAATCTCAACCTGAGAATCCTGTACATCCCGGGATTTATCCTCTTCATGCTGCCTTCGATAGAGCAGCGATATAAATTCGTTGATCCGGAAAGGAAGTGGTCATTAAAAGGCTGGCCGATTCATTTCGGAATAGCCATGCTTCTTCTGGTAAATATACTGGGCTTTTACTGGCCATATTCAACACCAGCGAGTAATCCCAGACTGGCCGACATGGTGGAAATGTCTGAGTACGTAGCTCTGACTGATCTTGTCATCTATCCATGGACCGATGAGGGGCACACGGACGCGCTCTACGTGCAGTACTTCCTCGACACTGAAGCCCTGACTGTAAATAAATTAATGGATATTGAGAGAGAGTATGGCGGTATCGCGGTAGCAGAGATTTTAAGCACGTCTGAAGGTGAAAGGACCATCTGGATTCACATGGACGTAATAAACCCCACCTCAGGTTCAGCGGGAATGGCCGAAATGTACAACACGGATCTGACCGCGGATGAAATAACAGCATTTATCGCGAGACAGCTTATCCCGACTGAAACCGCGATCCGGATTGATGAGGATGAGTACCTTGCGTACGAATTAATCGATTACATTATTCATTCTTCTATAAATTACTCATACCAAAATGATGTCTCCGGCCAAGAATGATATTTATGAAAATCATCAACGAGATCTTCCCAAAATTCACGTATAATTTTATCGTCTGTTATACAGAATGTAGTAAGATATCCTGGTTCTGGATCATTTGGATATGCAAGGATTGTATAACTACCAAGATATCCTCCTGCGGTACTTGCAGCATTGCTGGAGTAGTTGACAGACATTTCTAATCTATTACTCAGGAATATAATTCTCTTTTGTGTCCTCGGGTTTGAGATAATTATTGTTTTGGAGATCCACCCAGTTGCCATAATCGGAATTTCCACTGCCAGTATAATAATCATCTTGAATTTTAATTAACTCACTTAACTTTGTAACGCATCTTGATCTAATCGCTGCTTGTTTTGTGCCGTAATATTTATTAATAAAGATATTGTAATAGAAATATGCTAATACAACTAATATTATTACAGCAAGCGTAAACGGAAGGACTTTTAATTTCCTATTTCCTCTTATTTTTTCATGCTGTGAGTTAATTTCATTTTTAGGTTCGCTAATATTCACGGTGCTATCAGATGCCATTATAAATCACTCCTTACTAGCACGTGTAAAAGTTAATTTGATTCTTAATTATTATATCAGATCAGCGAATACAATCAGACCCGGGTAATTGATCCGCCATCGACAAGATATTCCCCCGGATCGCCGAAGCTGATAAATTTCAGCATGCTCATCGTGAACCCGTACGCGCCTGCGTTGAATACACCTATCACGTCACCCATTTCTGGTTCCGGAAGTTCAACACCGTCACCGATGATATCCAGTGGCGAACAGCATGGACCGCAGACGTTATACGGCCTTACGGGAACCTCCGACATTTTGTTCAGGATCCTGACGGGATGCACGACATGCACGAAGGCCATTCGTGTAAACGCGTTCATGCCGCCGTCGCACGTAATGAACCATTCACCCCGCGACTCCTTCAGGCGCATGACCCTTGTTACAAATACCCCGCATTCTGCTACCAAGTACCGTCCTATTTCCATTATGTAGCGGCATCCCGGAAGCTTGTCGCCATGCTCTTTAATGAGTTCTGACACTCTCGCACCGATGCTCCCGACATCAAGTTCGGACTCATCGCCGTACGGCACCCCGAATCCACCGCCGAAATCGATGTTTTCTATCTCGATCCCAAGCGATTCCTTAACCCTGAGCGCGACATTGATAACGTTCTCAAAATGCTCCTTTAATGCGTCGAGGTCCAGCACCTGGCTTGCCGCGTAGACCTGGATGCCTGATAAAAATGCATTTTTCAGAACCACACCACTGAGTTCATCGAACATGACCTCTTCATCGAAGCCGAATTTACTTGGAACTCCGACCATCTGTTCGTGGACCAGCTTCGGACCTTCCAGTGTGTTTATCCTGAGCGACACCCGCTGCTTGATGCCCATAATACACGCGAGCTTATCGACCAGTTTCAGTTCATAGACCGAATCGACAACGATCGAGTAGATTCCCTCTCTGAGCGCGAGGTTTATTTCGTCCTCACTTTTCGCCGGGCTGACAAAAATGATGTTTCCCGGGCTGAAACCCGCTTCCAGTGCGGCCCGCAACTCACCACCCGAGCTGATTTCTGCGCATGCGCCCTCATTCAGGAGGACCTTCGCGACCTCGACATTCGGATTCGGCTTGAAAGAGTAAAAAATATCGAACTTCGGGAAATGCTCTTTGAGAAGCGCGTACTTATGCCTGATTACATCCGCGGAATAGACATAGAATGGAGTCTTTCGATCCCGCATGAGCTCATCCAGACTCAACCCACCGATTTTGAACTCACCGTCCACCTCAAAGAGTTCAACCGCCATCGGATTCCCCCCTGTAAATATCGATCGTGCTGACACCCTGGAAGATATAGAAAGGGTAAGGTTCCGAGACAACCGTGTCGATTCCGAAATGATTCACGTATTCCTCGCCGAAATTCGCCCCTGTCTCCGCGAACATCAGAAGAAGCGTCTCGTTTGCTTTCGCACGCTCAACAATTTCCTCCAGCGTGTCAGTGGAAAGGGTCATACCCGAGATAATTGCCAGGTCGGACTTCTCGACATACTCCATCGTGCGTTCACCGTGCTCGATTGTCACTCCACCGTACGTTCTGTCAATGATCGACTCATCGAGGTCGGTTGCGGTCACCTTGAAGTTGCGCTCACGTAGTTTTTTCACGAGATCCCCGACCACCCCGACATTCAGCAGGTGAATACCGTCCCTTTCATCACAGTCGCACAGACGTTCGACCTCATCGGCGATAATGTTATTTCTGAGATGGGTTTTCTCGATAGAGTTGCCCCTGATTTCGTGGGTGGCGGCAGGTGATTTCGGAATCGACGAGTAAATCGCATCGAGAACCGCAATACCCGTGCAACAGCTGCCGTCAATGAGTTCCCTTGCGTCCATCCCGACCTTGTTTTCCTCGAGTTCGAGGTCACTGGCACAGTAGCAGCATCCCTGCCCCATCACCTGTGCGAGGATTGTGTTGTAGTGAAAAGCCCTCTCGTTCGGATTCGGCTTGAAGATCAATTCCGTCTTCCAGAATCCCCTGACCACGAAATTCTCATCGGGCCAGTCATTCGTCTTTGTTATTGCCGCTTCCCTGAGCTTGTCGAAAATCTCACCCATATTTTCAACCTTTATACAGGATATTGTCAGTCGTTATCAGAGTCAGAGACCACCAAGCCAGTCACCGATCAGTCCCGCGAGTTCAGATTCGTACTGCAGGTAATTATGCGGTGCCCCCTCGATAGCATAGCCTGTGAACGGACCTGCGTTCGCCAGATGGTGCTTCATTTTAGCTATGTAAGTATCCGGATCGTCCGCGAACGCTTCCTCAACCGTCCCGACTATCCCGAGGACAGGTACTGTAACAGCGCCAAGCTCCGGAAATTCAGTGCGGTCGGTCTCGGTGAAATTGAACATCTGGCACGGGGAATCCGGCCTGAAGTTATCAACGTAGGAACCTGCAGAGATCGGGTATGCGAAGTCGTTAACCGGCATGCTCTCCCTCTCACGACCGTCGGCAACCAGCTTCATTGCTCGCTCCATGATCTCGTCGAACTGGTTCCCAACTCTCTCGCGCTGACGTCCGAAATCATCCGATGGTGACAGCAGGATCAGGCCTGCTATATCAGGTTGCGGATTACGGCTGAGGTACAGGTTAACTTTCAACGCACCGTGACTGTGTCCCTGCAGGATTATCCGTTCAGCACCCTTCGAACGTGCGAAATCGATGCACGCCTGAACATCGAGGATGCTCTCCTCGAACATTTCGTACATTCCGCCAATCTGCTTGTACGATGGTTCATCGGCACCTTCCGGGTGCCAGATGGAGTCGGAGATGTACTCGTGGCCTCGATTGTTGAACGGCATGAAGTTCATTCCCTGACCGACAACCGCTTCAGCTTCCACGTCGACAAACCTGTTCTCGTAGAAATTCCCGGAAAGCCCGTGGATATGGATCACGGTTGCCCTGCTGTAACCGCTGTCGGGCGAAAAAAAGAGGCCCTGTAATTCCAGGCCGTCGGATGTCATCAATCTGCAGAATTCGGTTTTCATTAATACCTCTCGTTTAACTAACAGCACCTGAATTATTTAAGTCAATTCAACTATTTTAGACCATCCAAGTCAAGGCGGGAGAAATCAGAGCACTTTTCTCATCGTGAGCCACCAACGGGCGCGATCGAGCATGTCATCGAGCGTGTCGTATTCCGCTTCGGGGGAACGAGCGTGACGTGCCCCCATGCCCAGACGGAATCCCTCGTCCAGGGTATCGTAGTCAAGCACCTTGGCGAGATCGTTCAGCATGATCGCGAACCTGAATCCCGTTTCACCGTCGGACATATCCTGGTAATCGTAATTGAAATTACTGCCCTCGATCCTCACACATTCATACGGCTCCCCACCGTGAAATAGCTGTAGTACCGAACCAAGCTCACGGGTATCGGCTTCTCTGCTGTAGTTGAAAGAGCTCAATCTTGAGCCATCGTCACCGTATCTCGGTGTCGATAGGCGGGAGGATCCCAGCTCGATCTCCTCACTCACCCATCCGGCCTGGGCGAGAACGATATCCTCTTTCTTTATCAGCGTTTTGTTACCGAACATGTCCTCGAGCTCGTAACCTTCCGGCACTGGATCAGCGTTACGGCTCTGGTCCAGATCTCCGATCTGACAGATGTCGGTGTCCTCGACTAGTCCGCATGGGTGCCCTTGATTGATCAGGTACGAGCCAAGCTCCTCCGCGGCCTCTTTTTCGAGACCACGTATCACGATCCCCTGCTGACGACGGATAATTCCCATCCCGTCCTGCGTGTGCATTCCGAGGATACGCGCGACATCCTTCCCGAATTCAACGTGCGGAAGTTCAGTCCATTCCGCTAGAAGGACCGCGTACTTAATCGTCCCAACTTTTTCGAGTGAGTCCATCATGTTCTTCTTCAGGCTGGCCTCCAGTACCTGCTTTCTTAACTCCTCCACGGGTCATATGCGGTTCGTTATTGACTTCCTTTATCTTCTTACCTGCCTGAGCCGTC
>JAUWTM010000051.1 GCA_030614715.1 Planctomycetota bacterium | reverse complement strand
ACGCGAAGTCGCGTCACTCGAGGACATATTCCGAACATTGACAATCAAGGAGGTGGGGTAAGGTGAGTCGAGTTAAACCGGTATTCCTTCGGGAGCTATCACAATATTTCAATACCCCGCTCGGTTTTATTTATATCGACGTTTTCATTCTCCTCACAGGCTTCTTCTTCTTTGAACTTTTCAAGTTCTTCCAGGGAGAAGTGGCAACACTCAGGAACCTTTTCATGTTCCTGCCGTGGGTCTACCTGCTGGTAGTCCCTGCCGTGAGCATGAGGCTGCTGGCTGAGGATAAAAAGATCGGGACCGTCGAGGTCCTGATGACACTCCCGCTCAGGGACTGGGAAGTCGTACTGGCGAAGTTCGTCGCTGCGTTCCTGTTCCTTACGCTGGTGCTTCTGTTGACCTTCCCGCTGGTAATCGTGGTCAGCAGGGCGGCGTCGGAGGGAGTAACTCTGGACTACGGACCAATAATCGGGGGGTACCTGGCAGCCATCCTGATGGGCGGCGCTTTCCTTTCAGTGGGATTGTTCTTCTCGAGCCTGACCGACAACCAGATAGTGGCATTTATCCTGTCGGTCGTAGTCATGGCAATATTCCTGATGATCGGGATACCGGACATAGTCGAGTTGTTCCCACCGGCAATCCAGAGGTTCGTCATGAACATAAGCCTGGTGAGTCATTTCCACTCTGTAGGGCGTGGGGTAATCGATTCCCGCGACATGCTGTACTACGCGTCAGTAATCTTCCTGTTCGTATTTTTAACCATCCGAAGTGTCGAGAGCAGGAAGCTGAAGGGTTAAGGGAGGCGATCGATTATGCAGAAAGCCGGACAGATATCACAGACAACCATAGAGATAATAATCGTAATAGCGATCATCATAGTCGCAAACATAATCGGGCAGTACTACTACGCCCGTGCAGATCTGACCAGGGACAAGCAGTTCACACTGGCGTCATCATCGAGGGAAATCGTGGCAACGCTGGAAGAGTACGTACACATCAAGGCGTACATCTCACCCGACCTTCCTACCCAGCTGCAGCAGGAGGAAACCGAACTGAAAGACCTCCTCGAGGAATACCTGGCGGCAGGAAACACACGTCTGACAGTACAGTTCATCAATCCGAGAGACCTGAGCGATGAGGAACTGCAGACGCTGGCCCAGAGGGGCATCAACAAGTACCAGGTGCCACTCTCTGAAGCGGACCGTTTGAGTCTTAACGAGATATATTTCGCGCTCGAGATTGATTACATCGGCGAACACGCGGTTCTACCGTTCGTCCCGAATGAGCAGAACCTTGAATACGAAATCACATCGTCAATTCTAAGGCTTACAGCAGATGAGCTGAACACGATAGGCTTCCTGACCGGTCACGGAGAGTACGGGATCAACATGCAGGGACAGGGACAGGCACCTTACGGCAGCCTGGTCGGCTTACTGGAGAAGTTGTACCGGGTCGAGGAAGTAGATATCGGCGATGGCGGCCACGTGCCTGATTTCGTGGACACGCTGGTTGTCGCACAACCGTCGGAGCCCATCAGCGAACGTCAGCAGTACGTACTGGACCAGTTCATCATGCGCGGCGGCAAGCTGGTCGTGATGGCCAACACGATGCAGGAAGACCAGATGACGCGCCAGGCGAATTTCAAGCCGTTCCCGCTGGAGGACTTCCTTTCTGAATATGGGATAAAGATCAACGGCGACATCGTCGCAGATCTTGACAGCAACGGGATAAGTGTCGGTAGCGGATTACGATTATTCTGGCCGCTGATCCCGGTCATTACACCGGAGGGATTCCCTGAGGACAACGCGATCACACGCGGAATCGGGTACCTGGTGTTGCCGTTCGCAAGCTCTCTCGAGCTTCTGTACGACAAGATCGCCGATGAAACCGATGTCATCAAGCTGGCAGAATCCAGTCCTAACTCATATTCCCATCCATACCCAGCTGAACTTCAACCCCAGCAACCCGAGACTTACAGGCCTCCCGGAGGGGAAGCGGATCTAAGGAAGCAGCTCGTGGCGGTACAGTTGAACGGGGTGTTCACCTCACCGTTTGCCGGTCAGCCGATACCCGCGATGGAAACACAAGAATACGATGATGAGACATTCGTTCCTGAAATTGACACGGAACCGATGATCACAACCAGCGAGGAAACAAGTATTGTCGTAATCGGTAATGCCCTGTTCCTTGCTGATTCGTTCCCCGATGCAGCTGTCAACGGGGTATTCTTCCAGAACCTGCTGGAATCGCTGAATTACGGTGACGCACTGATCGATATCCGGACAAGGACCGTTGCGTCAAGACGTCTCAACCCCGATTTGACCACCCCTGAGAAAAACGCTCTCAAGTTCTGGGGATACATGTTCGTCCCGGTGCTGATTACCATTCTCGGTGTCGCACGATTCTATCTCAAGGGCCAGAGGAAAAAACTGATGGCCGCGATTCACGAGGCAGAAACAAAGAAGGCGTCCAGGGATAAATCTCCTGAAGAACTCATGTCTAAAAAGGAAGATTAAAACAAACAGGAAAAGGTATACGGAATCATGAACGTTACAAAATTAATCATATTGTTAGTAATCCTGGTGTTACTTGTCGGAGCCCTCTGGTATACCCAGGAACTTCAGAAGAAGAGCAGAGCTATACCGCGGATCACACAGACCTCAGCAATGTTCCCCGACCTTGAGGAAAACGGGATTTTTCGAATGGAAGTCACCAGCCTTCAGACTCCCCTTTTATACAGGAAGAACGCAGGTGTCTGGGAGGTTTCTACCGGTCGGGACGTGATGGGAGAGCTGATGAGGAACAGCGAAGTTCAACAATCCGGCGTGGAAGTTGAGGACGCTGTTAATCCGAGAGATGATATAGGTCCGGCAGGTGATCCATTCCGCCGCTTCTACAAGGCAGACATTGACAAGCTCCAGCCGATGATCGACGCGATTCTCGAGATGGAGACCGGGCAGATAGCCACTTCCAGCCCTGAAGAACAATCAACGCTTGGTGTGTTGAGCAAGATCGTCGGGACCGAAGTGGTAATGTACGACCAGCAGATGAACGAGCTGGCAAGTGTCATCATCGGCAACCAGGGACTCGGCATGGCGACAACGTTCGTCAGGCGGCCCGAGAGCGATGATATCTACGAGATCAGGGGCAACCTGAGTATGATTTTCGGCAACGACCTTGTCACGATGCGTGACAGGGAAATTTTCGAAGACGCCCCCGAGACGATTGCTTCCGTAGAGGTACAGGACAACGAGGAAGGCTTCTTCTACACCCTGACCCGTGGAGAGGGAATCTGGACCGGCGTAACTACCGATGGAACCGAACTGGAGCTGGATACCGCGAAGGTAGACAGCCTCCTGAGCACACTCGGCAGTCTCAGCGCTAATTCGTTCGTAGACCCAAGCCGTCCGCCAATGCCACCCCCTGAAGAAGAAGGCTGGGATGAGACCGATCCGTGGGGCATGTTCAATCCGAACGTTGTAGTCACGTACACGACAGTGGATGGCGAGACTCACGAGATAACGGTCGGACGAGTGGAAGGAACCACGTACTATGCATACGAGGGTGTCGACATCATGGATGCCTTCAGGATCTCGAAGACTTATGTCGATAATATAAGTCCCGATCCCGCCATGCTTGCACCGGGTGAGGAAGACCTGAGCGGTGCAAACGCACAGCTGCTGGGTGGTGACCTTGTCGATCAGGGAGAGATGATCGAGATGGACATCAACCTCATTCCCGCGGATGAAATTGAAGGGCAGTAAGAACGTTAAGATATGCAATTACCACCGGGACAGGGATGTCCCGGTTTTTTTTTATGCCAGGTGGTAATGAATGCCAAAAAACGGGACAGGCATCCTTTTTGCTTCAGGTAAAGTGCAGTGAAAGGAAGAATTGGCAGGCGCAAAAAGGTGACAGTCCCGGTTTTTTGTCCCAGTAAATTAATAGCAGAATTTATTTCGGACAGGAGACGGAGCTCGGAGATGCTCCTGTGAAGAAGCTTACATCAAGACGGCTATCGATTCATCTTTGGAGTAATAAAGGACTACTTCGGAGCCAAAAAATACGTGTGAATTAATTGGACATTGACGAAGAGCTAAAAAACGGGACAGGCATCCTTTTTGCTTCAGGTAAAGTGCAGTGAAAGGAAGAATTGGCAGGCGCAAAAAGGTGACAGTCCCGGTTTTTTGTCCCGGTTTTTTGGGCTGGTTTTTTATTGCTGAAATTAATAAGGACGGGAGCCGGAGTTAGGAATTGGGGACTAGTTGTCCTCGTAGCGTTCGATTTCAGGGGAGGTAACGCAGCCAAGCAGGCTCATTCGCTCATCCAGGAGAGAGTGTGTCTCCAAAGATCCTTTGTCGGCGAGTCGGATAATCGATTTCTGGAGGATGGATTTCTGGGGATCGATATTACCCCTTTTCAGCTGATAATTTTTCAGTGTCGATTCAAAAAGCTGCGCTCCCAGCTTGTTCATTAATTTTTTAATCGGAATTCCCTCTCCAACAACGCCCCTAATGAAGTGCACGTCCTCGAGACGGATGGCGTGAGGGAATCTCTCGAGGAAGGGGTCAACTTCACGTTCCTCGTCGGATGCATCGTCGATTAACGGACGGTATGCGACCGCGTTTGCACGTCCGACAATGTAGGATTCCGCGTCGCCACCGGGATTCCGTGAGAGCACCACGAAAAACACATCGTCACCGGACTTCACCCCGGTGGGCCTTCGACCCGATGGGAAGCGAATTATCCGGTGAGCGCCCTTCCTTGCCGCCCAGATGCGGATCGGCATGAACGGGTTTTCACGATCAGTCGACGTGCCCTGGAACGTCCACCACGCAGACAGGTTCTTCTTTTCACCTGAGCGTATCCGACCCCTGCGCTTGTCGAACAGGGTCAGCTCAGCGAGTTTGACACCATCGGTAGCCGTCGCGTCAGCCTCGTCCTCGTTGTAAATATCACCTTCAATGTCTTCCAGCCATCGTTTCGCGATGCCAAGCTTCCTGACGGAATAGAAAGTACCCGCCTGTTTCCAGATTTTCTCACCGAGTTCGAATAACTCGGACGCGGATTCCATTCCGAGAATTACGGGATACTGCCACGTGCTCATCCCCCATCCCCAGTCATGGGGCAGGATGCAGCATCCATCGGGCGGAGCGATCAAAAGCGATGGGAGAACGCCGCGATCGGTAGTTTTCACCTTGACACCGAGGTTACAGAGACGAATCAGGCTGTCGAGCTGGCGTCGGGTGAGTACGGGGCCGTTTCCGTGAAGTGAGGTTACAATCCTGAGCTTGCGACCGCGCTGCCTGGAGACAATGACCACCTGGTCGAGAACGGGAGCGGCGGGAAGCTGGGGGATCACAAGGGTTACAGGTTCGTCACCGGGAGTAACAATCCGGTTAAGAAGGTCGTTAGTAGAACCCTGGTGTACCTGTAACATTATGTCGGAAAGTCTTCAACCAAGATAAAGCGGATGGAATGTTAACATATAGAGTTACAGGGTAAAAGGATAAATTTGGAAAAGGTAAAAAACAAGCCCCCCGGTGAGGGGGGCGATAGTTAGATTGTTTTGGTTGTTTTGCACCCTGCGTGGGTGTCAGTTCGGTGGGGGCAAGATATGCTGTCTTCCGCAGTCGGAACAAATTTGGATTTTGTTCCCAGCGAAATCAAGGATCTTGACGTTGAACGACTGACAGTATGGACAGCCGACCAACGACATCATTTCCTCCAGGTAATCGAGCAGATCTTCCATCCGCTCGTCACTGGACATATCCAGATTCCCATCCCGAACAACATCACGATCAGGGGAAAGCAAGCTCTGGTAAAACCTCAGGTCATTGAGCATTATTCACCCTCGGTCTCGTGTGAGATGGGTTACCTGTGTGGAATACTTTATGTTAACGTGCAATGTGCAGTTCGAGTCCTGCTCATAGAGAGGACTCACTTTGAGTATAAGGTGAAGAAGGGGGCAATTCAATAGGTGTCAGTACAAAGATTTAATTTTTTTCTACTAAAATCACGATTTCTACCAAATCCGGTTCAACCCTATATAGCTCTATTATATTCGGTTTCCTAACTTTGAGCGTTTGCCGATTCAACGACCTCGCGGATTCTATCTTCAAGAAGTGAAAGGTTCGATGGATGCCAGCTCCTTGTCAGAGCCACGACTGTCCCATCACCGTCGAAAATTACGACGTAGGGATGTTCATTGATATTCATCGCCTGGTGAAGCTGACTGCCCTCGTCAAGAAGGGGAGCAAAGCCCGTATAACCTGATTCACCGATCCAGTCGAGCTCCTCGCGGGTGTCATCGGTAGCGCCGTAGATATGAAGGTCCTGATAGCCGAAGGTGTCATATAAGCCCTCAAGGAAATCCATCTGGGCTTCAAATACCTCAGGTTCAGCAATGTAAAGGCCCTGTACTGAGAAGAAGAACAGGACCACAGGCTTCCCGGCATCGGCTGAATTGACAAGTTTCCACGTCCCGCCGGCGGGAGTTGTACCCTCGAGCGGGTGAAGCTCCGTTGCATCAGCGAAATTCCTGCCAATCAAAAGCGGCCAGGAGATCACGCCCGAAACCTGGGTACCAGAATAATCGACAATGTAGTCATGCATCCAGTCAGGCAGATCTGCATTGGACGAAGTTCCGTAATCGAACGTCACAAAACCCCCTGAGTCGGCCGGGATATATTCGGACTGAATTAAATACCAGCTCATGTTCATGATTTTGAAGACGAACTGGTTGTGAAAGCGGTACCAGTTCTCAACACCGTTTTCGAGGATCTTGTACTCAACCCAAGTGTCGGCCATGTAAGTGTTCGCACCCGTAAATTCCCCGTAGTTGAAAACCAGGTTAAGTTCGATGATGTTTGCCTGCCCGGCGCCGTAGAAGTCCTGCCTGAATACCTCCCTGGCCTCGTCAGCGGTCAGGAGAACGCCATCCTTTACAAGCCCCAGCGATGGATTCACCCATGTCATGGTCGTGTCCAGGTCCATCTGGGAAAAGTCAAAGTTGAAATAGACGAATTCCTGGGTGGGAGTGGTAGCCCTTGCGAATGGGTCCTCCATTGCGTCCTGGGGCGTATCGAATCCCCCGAACTGCATCAGGATCAGACCCAGAACAGCGGGAAGAACGGGTTTAAGGAAAGCAGCGATTAATTGCATACCATGACACCTCGATAAAAACGCGCATCCAGTACGATGCGCGTTAGTTTACACGGTTCAGTAATTATACCAGAAATGGGGATTTTAGAACACGTAACTGGCGCCGATATGCAGGTCACCGCTGATGAACCCGGCCTGGGTGGTGAACTGCGGTCCTAAGTAGTACCTGACGCCGTACGACCAGCCTCCGTAGAATGCGCCGTCGTCACTGTTGTATTCAGCAATTGCAATGAGGTCCTGAACGATCTCGACATCCACACCGCCGAAAAACTCGAATTCATCGTCACCAGAGCCGGTAACGTAACTCAACCCGCCGTGGACGCTTGCGTTTTCACTGGCATTGTCACCGAGGTAGAAGAACTTACTTGCGACGGCATAGAATGTCGCTGAGTTATGACCGGCGATATCGGTTATGGTGACTCCACCTGCTGCACCCGGGTATTTCTCCGACTCCGGCATGAAAAGCCATTTCAGGAAGAAGCTGATGCCGTCCTCGCCATCATCGGGATGCACGGCCCCGACTCCGACCTCGAATTCTTCCGACACTGAGCCGGTGAAGTTCAGGGTCCAGATACTGTTGTCATCGTTGTCGAGGAAGTTCAGGGCAATCCATGCGTGCTCCTGTGCAGTGATGTCGGCTGTCGGGTTGACGAAAAGTCCGCTGGGACCCACGATGGTGGGTTCAGCCAGCGTCGGTGTGGACATAGCTAGAAAAATACCAGCAAAAATGGCGCACATGGCAACGTTTCGCATTGCGTCTCTCCTTAAAGATACTTATATGGAAAAGCACTGATACAATTCCTCCTCCGCCCACCCCGCGGGCTTACGGAGGACGTGCATTACTCACGCAATCGGAAAGGTATCACAGTTAATTTAATCGTGTCAATCGTAAATAACAGGCAAATCGTTGTGAATATCTACTGACTGGTTACAACAGAACGTCTATTTCAAACATCTGTGAATCTTCGTTATCATCGGTGTCGACGACAAGTACGGAGAACGTGACAATACCCGGTTCATTGGGAGCCTGCCAGACCGTGATCCTGCTGGTCGGATCGATCAGGGTTCCTTCGGAGGCCACCCAGAAGTAATCAAGCTCGCTAGAGGAGTCCTGGTCGTCCGACGCCTCGACCTCGAGAAGGACGGTGTCGCCGGTATGGACCTCCTCCCGATCAAGGACGACCTTCTCGATCAGGGGCTCCTCGCGGTCCTCGTCGTCCTCGAACTCGTCCTGGATCCATTCGTAGATCAGGTACGAAGCCAGTGCCTGACAGCCCTGCAGCATCGGGACAGTGACCACCAGGGCCAGGAGCAACGTTACGTATGAGAGATATTTAATGCGCATGCAACTCTTCCTCCAGTTTGGAGTTTACATAGTATAACAAGAAGATACACGGAAGTCATCAATGGTTCACACCAAGCTAATTCCGGCATAAAGACAAGACACATCCCCGGCAGGCGGTTAATACAATTTAATATCGATGAATCGGTCCTTCGATTTGCCAGCGAAGGTGGAATCTGGTCCGAAATGTCACAGATGTAAAAAAGCAGGCGATTAATGTTTGATTTAGCGCCCATTAGCTTGTATCCTGCATCCGGCAAAATCTAACATGCTGGAAGAGGAATGATATGGAAGGTAAAACCTCCTCATCCCCTGAAAGGGGAGAACTCCTTCACGAAGGTAAAGCCAAACGGGTCTACTCAACCAGCCAACCCGACCTTTACATTCAGGAATTCAAAGATTCGGCAACTGCCTTCGACGGTTCCAAAAAGGGAACTATTGGAGGTAAGGGGTCGGTAAACTGCCTTGTCTCGGCAAAGCTGTTTAAACTTCTCGAGAGTCGCGGGGTGAAGACCCATTTTGTAGACCTTATAAGCGACAACGAGATGGTGATACTCCCTGTGGAGATCATCATGGTCGAGGTAATCCTGAGAAACGTCGCCGCCGGGTCGCTGGTACGGAATCTCGGATTCGAGGAAGGAAAGCCGCTTGTCCCACCGATCTGCGAGTTCCACATCAAGGACGACGCAATTCACGATCCGCTGATCGCAGACGACCATGTTATCGCCCTTGGACTTGCAACGGCTGAAGAACTCGGCATACTCAGGGAATACGGCAAAAAGATTAACGAGACACTTATCGAATTTTTCGATGGTATCGGAATCGATCTCATCGACTTCAAGGTGGAATTCGGACGCCGTCCGGACGGGACAATAATACTGGCAGACGAAATATCGCCTGATTCATGCCGTTTCTGGGACAAGGAAACCGGTAAAAAACTTGACAAGGACCGTTTCAGGTTCGATCTTGGAGATGTAGAGGAGGCGTACCAGGAGATCCTGGAGCGCACCGGCGCATCGATGTGATAAACACGGGCAAGACATCAATCGGCAAGCAAACCATGCCACCGACAGAAACCCAGATTAAAATCGAGAATGGGGATAAGCCGGAGGAAGCCTGCGGTATATTCGGGGTGTACGCACCTCATCTGGACGTCGCACGCCTGACGTACTTCGGCCTGTTCGCGCTGCAGCACAGAGGACAGGAATCGGCAGGAATCTGCGTGTCAAACGGGGGCCAGATGGCGTGCTACTCGCGCATGGGGCTGGTGACACAGGTTTTCAACGAGCAGATCCTTGGGATCCTGCGCGGGTACATGGCAACAGGCCATACAAGGTATTCGACCACGGGCTCATCAACACTCGAAAACGCCCAGCCGATACTGATCGAGGAAACCGCGGAGTTCGAGGCGATCGGTAAACCGAGGAAAATGACCGTATCGATTGCCCTGGCTCATAACGGAAACCTAGTCAACACCCGTGAACTCAGAAAACAGTGCAACGACATGGGACTGACGTTAACCTCGACATCGGACTCGGAAATAATGGCCCGTTTGATCCATCACGAGTACGCAGCGACCGAAAACCTTCGAGAGACGCTGCAGAAGATACTTCCCCAGTTCAAGGGCGCGTTCGCGATGACGCTCCAGACGCCGAACGAATTGGTCGCGGTCAGGGACGTACCGGGGATACGTCCAATGGTAGTGGGATTCCTTGGAGACGAGCGTGACCCGGACGGCTGGGTGGTCGCCAGTGAGACCTGCGCGCTGGACATCATCGGTGCAACGTACGCATTCGATGTCACGCCCGGAACCGCGGTCGTGCTGGATGAAAATGGTATTTCACAGTACCGGTGGGCAGAAGCCGTCAAGGACGAAAAGCTCTGCGCGTTTGAATATATTTACTTTGCACGTCCCGACAGCTATTTCAGGGGAAAAAGCATCCACGCTATCCGTCAGAAGATGGGCGAGCTCATGGCAAAAGAGGCTCCCGCAGACGCTGACCTCGTCGTGTCCGTTCCCGACAGCGGAACACCACATGCTATCGGTTTCGCACGAGCGTCGGGAATCCCGTACACGGAAGGCCTGATCAAGAACAGGTATGTTGGCAGGACATTCATCGATCCAAGGGAGCGCCTCAGGGCACTCGGTGTCAGGATGAAGCTGAATCCCCTCGAGCAGGTATTGAGGGGCCAGAGGGTCGTTCTGGTCGATGATTCGATTGTCAGGGGAACTACGTCGAAGAAGATCATCCAGTTGCTCAGGGAAGCAGGCGCGACCGAGGTTCATTTCAGGGTCGCGAGTCCACCGGTTCTGAACCCGTGTTTCTATGGTATCGATACAGCAAACCAGGACGAATTAATCGCCAGCCATTACCATAACGGTAAAAACGAATGGTCGGCACTCGGGGACCGGCTTGGAGCAGACAGCCTCGCGTATTTGAGCATCGACGGGATGCTGAAAGCGTTCGGTCATGACGAGAAAGAGCTTTGTCTCGCTTGTCTGAACGGGTTTTACCCAATACCGATCACCACGCAGACAAAGCTAAAATTGCATTGAATACATATATTTTTGAGCCGGACAAGCAATCGGAGTCGGGGAATGGCGAAGCTTTGACGATGGACGAGGGAACGGCAGTTCTTTGATGTGAAAAATTAAGTGTCTGGAAGTTTGTGAAGCGCGGACGTGACGTCCCCGCGCCCAGTGCACGCTTCCAGTTGTGGTGATTAGTTGGTTAATGCGCGGATGGGACATCCCCGCGCCCGCGGACCAGAGGTCCCCGCTCCCAGTTGTCGCTCCCAGTGCATGCTCCCAGTGCACGCTCCCAGTTGTCGTTCCCAGTATTGGGGGATACATATGTGGGTGGAGGTTACCTGGTGAGGCGGACAATTGACTCCATGTGGGCAGTCTGGGGGTACTGGTCAATTAATACGGCTTCGTCGGGAACGAATCCGCCTTTTATGAGGAGGCGCATGTCCCTTGCACATGTCGACGGATCGCAGGAGATCATGATGATGCGCTTTATCGTATCGCTGGCAACAATTTGATCCAGGGCTTTCCTGTGGATGCCGCTCCTGGGAGGATTGGCTATTACAATCGACGGCTTGAACTTATCGATCACGTCACCTGTCAGGTCCTCCGCTTTCCCCTGCACAATGTTAATCGACGGCTCCGTACTCCTGAACTTGTACTTTTTACCGTACGCTTCCGCCATTTCGACAGCAGTACGCTCGAGGTTGTCGCATGCCCGGCTGTCGGATTCGAGTGCGACGACTTCCTTGACGGCCGGTCCAAGTGAAAGCGTGAAAAATCCGGTTCCGGAGTACAGCTCAAGTACCGTATCGGCCTCAGTCGCCTCCACAAGCCCGAGAGCATGACCGTACAGCTTATGCGCGAGGAAATAGTTCGCCTGAACGAAGCTGGCAGGATGAATCCTCAGCACGACCCCAAGCATCTCGCGTTTCAGGGTCTTTGGTTTTGGAAAACCGTCAAGGACCTCATTCAGCAGTGATGAAACCTCCCTGTGACGCTTCAAGGGACCGCGTGGAGCGACCGGATATACGTCGCGTTCGTCATGATCGATGAACAATCGAAGCTTGAACCGTGGAGGAAGCGCCACTCCGAGTCCGGTAATCCTGTTACGAAGCTTATTGTAGGCTGGGGTCGCCCATTCCGGGATGAGAAGGCATGACGGGATATCCACAACCCGTTTAGTCGCGGGATCAGTGAAGCCGATCCTGATGTCGTTGCCGTTATGCTCGCATTTAATCGATATGTGGGTCCTGTAGCCGAATTCCTCGGGTGATTTCACCTTCTCGAAGGTCATAGAATGGTCCCCGGCGGCACGTTCCAGCATTGTTGAGACCCTGTGGACCCTTGCATCGAACTGTGCATCGTTGGAGATGAACTGGAGTGAGCATCCGGGGCATATGTCGAAGTATGGACAGGGTGGCTGCCGTCTCAGTGGTGATGGTACGGTGACCTTAACAAGTTCCCCGATGAAATGGTTCTTCTTAACCTCGGTAATCCGGGCACTCACCTTCTCTCCGGGAGCTGCACCGTCGACGAAAACCACCGGCCCGGTACCGTCGCCCGATTCAAACCTGCCGACTCCCCACCCGTGCGATGTGATGTCGTGTATCGTTAAATCTATGAGATCGTTTATTTCCATGCGATCGTCCAATTGAGAAGGGGAAGCATACCACTTAACACAACGTAATGAAAAACGCTATTCCAACAGGGCCATCTCTATGATACCCTACCACTGAAAGTGATTGCTGAATTCTGGAGACGCGTAGTAATACCGAACCGGTGGGGCTATTTCATCGTTACAGTGGCATGCGTCGGGTACGTCCTCACGTTCTGGTTTACTAGTCCGAGGTGGTACAAGGCCGAAGCGCTGCTTGCGTTTAAAAATCGCAAGATTTCCGAGCAGCTGAATGTATCGAGGCTGGCATCGAATCCCCTCCCGATCATCCTTGATGAAGCGCCGGTCGAGCAGGCATACGAGCTCAGCAACATAATCTACTCGAACAACATGGTCGACAGGGTCGTTGGCGACAGGTTCGACGAAATATACGGCAGCGGTGAGTACGACAGCCTTGAGGACTACTATTTCAAGTTTCTCGGCAACCTCAGCTACGAGTACGACGGCGAACAGAATGTGATCAGGCTGGCGTATACGTACAAGGACCCGGAACTGGCAGCGGATTTCTGCAACCAGTTCGCGTACGGGCTCGAGGATTTCATGATCGAGATCGTCGAGTCCAGCCACATGTCCCCCAAGCTTCGGAACCTGCTGGCAGGTGCGCAGGCGGAAGCCGATGCAGCAGAAGCGGAATTGTTCCGAATCTCCGACCTGTACGAAATCCCGAACCTGATTGAATCGCCGAAGGAATGGGTTAACGCCTACGCGACCGCACTGGAGCGAAGCTACTCGACCGAGGCGAAAATGCGGGCCGCCCTGGCCATACTTCGCCAGATCAGGGAGAACCGTAACCGCGTAAACCTCCTTGCCGACCAGTCAACTCCGCCTGACACGAATATCGCCAGGGACCTGGTCCTTGCCGGGATGCGTTTCAGGCTTGCGCTTATTAACGCCGCGATCGGGATATCCGAGGAGGGCCTGACTCCAACTAATCCAACCAGGCAGCGTTTCGAAGCCGAGGCCGCGTTCCTTGAGGACAGCCTTTCCGAGCTGTACCTGACGGGACTGGACATTGAGTCGAGGACTTATCTTATGCAGCTGCAGGAAATGATCGTGCGTAATTACCTGTACGAAGTTCGGGCTGAAGCAATGTACTCCCGCCTCGAGAGCCTGCCCCGGCTGGAAGCGGAGATCCGTCCGGTGGTTCGATCCGCCAACGTGGCGAACGCGACCGCCAACACGCTGGACAGGATCATCAGCCTTATAGAGATCGGCGAGGAATACGGCGTGCACCCGATCATGATGATCGATACCGCGATCACACCCGAAAGGCCGGTCATCACCATCTGGAAAAACCTGGGATACCTGCTTCCCACGATGTTGTTCATGACGACGTTATGGTTCGCGCTGACGGTCAAATATCTCGACGATACAAAAAAGTCTGTAGTACCCGATAAAGCTGCGGAGGCTGGCAAATGAAGCGATACCTTGTCCCATTCGAAGGATCCGACCTTAGTGATGCGGCACTTCGATATGCCATCCAGATTACAACCGATGTACCCGGCACTCTGGATATCATTTACATCGCTGATGAACGAGTGCTGATTAATCCAATCTGGGAATTTGCAGTACTTGCATTACAGGGAATCGGGACACTCGGGGATATCCAGTATCGTGAAAAAGTAAAACTGGAATTGAAAACGAAGCTGATCTCACGTGGTGAGGACATACTGGAAGAACTGGCTGAATGGCCCGAACTGAACCAGGAGAAGGAAAATCCTATCAGCTACTCAACGCGGGTCGATTCAGGCAATCCTCCCAAATACATAAGCGAAATATCGGAGAACTACGACATCGTATTCATGGGCCTGTGGGGCGAGATGCACAAGCACAAGCTTGGACTCTGGGGCGGGACAAGCGAGGCGGTAATCCGTAAGGGCACGAGCCCGGTGTTCCTGTCAACAGGCCCGTACGTACCACTGGAATCGATCGTGATCGGCTTCGACAACCGTCCGAGAGCAAGGCAGTCGCTCGCATGGGCAGGTATGCTCGGTGAGAACCTGAAGCTTCCTGTCAAGGTGGTTACAAGCAGTACGGACGAGGGCTGGCGCGATGAAGCGGTGCGTGAGGCGAAGGAAATCGCCGGTTCGTATGAAACGGAATTCACGTTCGATGCATCATCGAAGAACGCCGCCGAAGCTGTTCTCGATGCGAGTTCACCAGGCTCATTGATCTGCATGGGTGCGTTCGGCGACCAGCCGATAAGGGAGCTGTTTCTCGGCTCCGTAGCAGAGGAAGTACTGAGACGCGCGAAATCACCTGTTCTTCTCTTAAAGTGAAATAAGGAGAAAAATCATGTCCCGTACAACGTTAGCGGTAATAGCCGTGATCCTGTTCCTGGTTCCGGGGATATTTTATCTCACCGGATGCAGCGAGGATGAGGGATCACCGAGAATCCTGTCAATCAATTTCGATCCGGAAGGCCCTGTGTCGCCGAACACAGATGTGCACGTTACAGCAGATGTCGAGGGTGCGAACCTGACCTATTACTGGTCGGTGACCGACGGGATCGTGAGGGAGATCGCACACTCGGCACAGGCCGAGGACCTGACGCTTGCGGTGACAGACGCAGATCTCGATGATATCGGGCATACTCTCGATGGACTTGGATTCGAGTACGAGACAATTGACCTTGAAACGCTGGGCAACCCGTTCGCGATTGCCGATTACGATGCGATATACATAAATTCATCCGACGATATCAGTGTTGTAGCGTCGGATTTAGCAATCAGGTCGTGGGTTCAGGACGGCGGGTCGCTCTACGCAAGCGGCAAGGCCTGCGAATACCTGATCGAATTCTGGCCGGACGTAATAACCTTCGCGGAGCCGGATCCATATGTCGGCAGGCCCAACACCACCAGTGACTGGATGTTCGCGGATATCGTGAGCGATTCGGCTGCGTTCAACCTCGGCTTTGACGAACTGATTCTCACCTACCCTGAATACGCATGGCCCCCGATCGTGGACCTGGACATTTCGACGTCGACATATGTTCGCGCGAACGCATCGTCAGTCGTAGCAATAGAACTCATAACTAACCTGCCTGTCGGGGAGGATTTCGAACTCATGCCGACCGCAGTGTCGTTTGAATACGGGGACGGCTTCGTCCTTTACACCAATCATCACCTGACCTCGGGAATGGACATAGAGGAAGAGGAACTCCTCGATTACCTGGCAACAGTGGTAATTGCACATCCAATCGTCCGTACTGCCCATACACTTATCAACATGGCGGGTTATTTTCCGTACGCGGATTATGTCGGCAGCGTCATGGAGGATGTCGAGATGGAACTCGTGTTCACGGTGATGGAAGTCGAGGATATCTACATCGTTATAAATGCCCTCGACGGTACGTTTGCAGTCACTGTCGATGGTCCCGGCGACATATTGCAGGATGTCGAGGGGTCCATACCGATGAGCATGGCGTTTCCGGGTGTCGAGGACGGCACGTGGACGATAACCTTCACGGCAACCGACACGAAGGGAATAGACCGGATGCCGTTTGTCGTGTCGATAGGCGAACGCTCTGAAAAGGGGCAGATCGTGACGACCGTACCGGAGGTAATCTGGCGCACTCCGTTCGTGCCTGACACGTATGCTATCACACTGGAAGTGCAGGACGAACAATTCCGCGGCGACAAGTGGACGATCGGGATAGAGGTGGAGTAGGAAGGCATTGCGGGAGGGCGTCATCCATATTGGTCGTGACTGAATCATCCAGATTTAGTATTTTCCCCTGTGAATCAATTCGCCAGACTGACTGATTACTGTCCGTTTAGATGGTAGAGGGGCGTCCCTTTAGTCAGAACATTGAAAAAGTGTGTGCAAACGTGCCATCCGCCGCAGGCGGATGTGACAGGTACTCACGCACGAGTCGTGCGTGATACAAATTCTCATGTATGGGGTGTACCTGATGGGTAATCATGCGCAGGGTGCGCATGGCACGGAATTTTATATCAGCTCAGAGTCATATCAGGATGTATTCAAGATTCGACATGTAAATTCCGGAAAATTCGAACCTGAATTATGTCACATAACGGTTGAAATTACTTAACATTGGTATTAAATTGAGCCGGGTTAAATTGTATCCGAGGTGAAGTACTAATCTGGATACATGTGATCATTGAACTGTACGCGAAATTTTCAGGGCAATTGTACTGATTACGTAAGCACGGCAATCGCACCTGTAATAACGGCAAGTGCAGTAGTAATAACGACAAGCGCACTTGTAATAACGATAAGCGCACCTGCGATGCAATGAGCTGACGAGTACACCGCAGGAACCGTAGGGGGCCAATGCGGCATCAGCAGCCTGATCGATACGCCGGACGGGCTGAACCGATTCCGCAGACCGTATTTTTTTTTACCGGGCTCATTGAGTCCTGTTCTGGAACGGAGGCTTACTTACAATGATTAAGAAGTGGCTCACAGTACTAGTTTTTACCTCCCTCGTAGGGAGTCTGGTGGTGGCATGTAACCGGACCGGCATAATAAACATTCCTACATTGGCCTTTGTCGGCAGCAGCCAATGTGCCGGATGCCATCAGGGAATCTACGATACTTTCATCTTATCCGGTCATCCGTACAAGCTGAACGAGGTTGTTAACGGTCAAGCACCGGACTACCCCTATTCAGACGTACCGAATCCACCTGCCGGCTACACATGGGCCGATGTTGCGTACGTCATCGGTGGTTTCGGCTGGAAGGCGCGTTTTGTTGGACTGGACGGTTTCATCATTACTGGTGATGCATCGGCCACAACCCAGTACAACCTGGCCACGCAGGGCTGGGTTCCGTATCACGCCGGGGAGGAAAAGCCGTATGACTGCGGAACGTGTCATACGACAGGATATATGCCGGGCGGGAACCAGGATGGCCTGCCGGGTTTAATAGGAACGTGGTCTGAGCCTGGCGTGCACTGCGAAGCATGTCACGGACCTGGCAGCGATCATGTTGCAGCTCCATCAGCCATGAACATCAACCTGAATTACGCAGCAGACGACAGCTGCGCATTATGTCACATCAGGGATGACATCACGGTAATAGACGCATCCAGTGGATTCATCAAGCATCACGAACAGGCCGAGGAAATGCTTCAGTCACCGCATAATGCTGTGCTGGAATGTACATCGTGCCATGATCCACACAAAAGCGTCCTGTACAGCGATCAGGGACTCAATCCTGATCAAGGCCTTGTAGCTCAGTGTGCAGACTGCCACCAGGCGCAGGCGGAGTTCGGACGATCTGCAACGATGGAAGCCGCTGGTGTTTCCTGCAGGGACTGCCACATGCCGCACCTGGCGAAGTCAGCGATCGGAGATCTCGATACGTTCACTGGAGATATCCGCACACACCTGTTCGACATCAATGTAGATCCCGATGCACCTCAATTCTCAGCGGACGGCTCTGAAGCCATGGGTTACATCACGTTATCCTATGCATGCCAGCAGTGTCATGTTGAGAACGGCTCAGCATCGGTAAGGGATCTTGAGGATCTTGCTGCATATGCTGAAGATTATCACACGCCCGTTGTCGACGGACAGTACATCGGCAGCGAGATGTGTTCAGCGTGTCACCAGACCATATACGATACGTTTCAGCTCTCCGGACATCCGTACAAGCTGAACGAGGTTGAGAACGGAATGCCACCTGAGTATCCGTACTCATCAGTTCCCAACACACCGGACGGAACAACGTGGAACGATGTATCGTACGTCATCGGCGGATTCGGATGGAAGGCACGGTTTGTCGGGCTGGACGGTTACATCATCACAGGTGATTCAACTTCCACGACCCAGTACAACCTCGCCACGCAGGGTTGGGTTCCGTACCATGCCGGGGAAACGAAGGCATACGACTGCGGTCCATGTCATACGACCGGCTATTCCCCCACAGGCAACCAGGACGGTCGACCGGGCATAACAGGCACATGGTCGCAGCCAGGAGTGCACTGCGAAGCATGTCACGGTCCCGGAGGGACGCATTTCAACAATCCTGGTCCCAGCACGATCAATATCGGGATGGACCCGGATGATTCGTGCATTCTTTGCCATATCAGGGGCGATACAGCGGTGATCGATGCGTCCGGCGGCTTTATCAAGCATCACGAGCAGTCTGAAGAGATGCTCCAGTCGCCGCATAACGGGATACTGGAATGCAGCACATGTCATAACCCCCATCAGAGTGTTCTATACTCAGATCCGGTTCTGAATCCGGACATGGGTCTTGAAATGACGTGCGACCAGTGTCACCCATCGCAGACCACCTATGGTGTCACAGCTATGGAGACCGCTGGGATTGAGTGTACAGACTGTCACATGGCGCAGCTGGCAAAGTCAGCAATCGGCGATATCTCAATGTTCACTGGAGACATAGCCAGTCACCTGTTTGAGATCAACACCGATCCACTGGCACCGCAGTTCAACGCTGCCGGTACTGAGGCATTCGGTTACATAACCCTTCCGTACGCCTGCCAGCAGTGTCACATTAGTGGCGGGATCGCACCAGTGTTCGATCTCTATACCCTTGCAACGAACGCACAGGGATTCCATTAATCCAGTCACAATTTATGAAATCCGAAGGCCGGTTAACACCCGGCCTTTTTCTATTGGCAAAAACGTGCCATGCACGGGGCGTGCGTGATACAAATTCTCATGCACGGGTCGTGTGCGATATAAATTTTCAAGAATGGGGTGTTAATCGAGCGTAAACATGCGCTGGATGCGCATGGCACGGGTCAGGCACTTGCCCATTGGGTCTAAATGTGATAATTTTCTCCGGTTTCCCCTACCGGGGTAACATTGGGATATCTGTGCCCGGAAAAAGCCCGGGCATCAAGGAGAATTACACGTGGCTGACATTCAAAATATCAGGAACGTTGCTCTCGTTGGGCATGGCGACTGCGGTAAGACAAGTATCGCTGAAGCCATAATCTTCAACATTGGCGCAACCAACCGTCTGGGGGACATCGAAGCCGGCAACACAGTGCTAGATTTCCAGGAAGAGGAGATCTCGCGCAAGGTGACAGTCTCGGCAAGTTTCTATCCAGTTCCCTGGAAGGATAATGTAATCACACTGATCGACACACCCGGTTACGCGGACTTCATTCTCGAATCCAAGGCAGCACTTCGTGCCGCCGACGGAGTAGTGGTCGTACTCGACGCACTTAGCGGTGTCGAGGTAATGACTGAGAAGGTAAACGAGTTTGTCGATGAACTGGAGCTGCCACGGATCTTTTTTATCAACAAGCTGGACCGCGACAACGCGGATATCAACCTCGCACTGGAATCCATCAAGGACACCTACGGCCGTCCGCTTCTCCTCACGATGCCAATCGGAAAGGAAGCCGGATTCGAGGGCGTCGTGGACCTGCTCGGAAACGCAGCGTATAAATTCCCCGACGATGGAACGAAGCTGGAGAAAGTCGATATACCCGGCGACCTAGCTGACGATGTCGAGACGGCACGCCAGGAGATGGTCGAGTCAATCGCCGAGACCAATGAAGCATTGATGGAGAAATTCTTCGCTGACGAGGAGCTCACCAAAGATGAATTGAGCGCTGCACTCAAGAAGGCTGTGTCAGCCAGGGACGTCATCCCGGTTCTCTGCGGAAGCGCGACAAAGAACGTCGGTATCCAGCTTCTCATGGACGCAATGGTCGACCTCCTGCCCTCGCCTGCAGAGATGCCGTCGAGGTTCGGAGTAAAACCGGATACCGAGGAAGAGCTGGAGCGGAAGCCATCGGTAGATGAGCCGTTCAGCGCGTTCTGTTTCAAGACGGTAGTCGACGCCCACGCTGGACGTCTGAGCATCATCCGCGTCCTATCAGGCAAGCTGACCTCCGACCAGCAGGTGTACAACTCAACGCTCGACATAAAAGAGCGCATGAGCGGGTTATTTACCCTGAAAGGCAAGGATCGCGACCAGGTTAACGAACTGAGTGCCGGCATGGTCGGTGCAATACAAAAACTGAATGACACGAGGAGCAACCAGACTGTCTGCGCGCAGGATAATCCCATTCAGTTCCCTGAAATCAAGTACCCGCAGCCGGTTTACTGGCAGGCTGTTGTGCCAAAGAGCCGTGCTGATGAACAGAAAATGTCG
Source organism: Planctomycetota bacterium (assembly GCA_030614715.1). Lineage (GTDB taxonomy): Bacteria > JAJVIF01 > JAJVIF01 > JAPKYR01 > JAPKYR01 > JAUWTM01. The sequence continues at coordinate 3,520 of JAUWTM010000051.1, read as the reverse complement.
CAGGGCATGCAGCGGATTCTCGAGGAGGATGCGAGTTTCCATGCCGACAGGAATGCCGAGACGAAAGAACTGGTAATCAGCGGAATGGGCCAGGCTCACCTGAAAGTGGCCCTGGAAAAGCTGAAAAACAAGTTTGGAATAGAAGTAGACCAGACAGCACCGACAATCGCCTACAGAGAGACCATCAAGGGCAAGGCCGAGGTTCAGGGCAGGCACAAGAAGCAGACCGGTGGTGCCGGGCAGTTCGGTGAATGCTGGCTGAGGTTGGAACCTAACCTTCGTGGAGAAGGATTTGAGTTCGTGAACGCGATCTTCGGTGGATCGATTCCCAGGCAGTTCATTCCCGCGGTCGAGAAGGGCGTTATCCAGGCGATGGCTGAAGGTCCGTTATCGGGATCGCCCGTAGTAGACCTGAAAGTTACTGTCTATGACGGGAAGTACCATCCGGTCGACTCGAAGGAAATCGCGTTCATCACAGCGGCCAAGAAGGGCTTCAAATCAGGATTCATGCAGGCCACTCCTATTATGATGGAGCCGATTTACAATGTATCCGTGACGGTACCCGAGGAGAACATGGGTGACATCATGGGCGACATGACCAGTAAGCGGGGCCGGATTCTCGGAACCGAGCAGAAGGGCCGCCTAACGGTCGTCAAGTCTACGGTACCGATGAAGGAACTCATGAATTACTCGGCAGACATTAACTCGATGACTGGAGGCAGGGGGAGCTTCGAGATAGAATTCAGCCATTATGAGGAAGTCCCTGCTGACATCTCAAAGAAGGTCCAGGCCGCGTACCAGGCAAAGAGAACGGGCGAGGAAGAGGAATAAATTTCGAGCAGATAGTGGCTTATATAACACACACGTCCCGGAAATCCGGGACGTTTTTTCATACTGGTTACCGTTGTAATTTCTATGCAACTGCTGGTAAACACGACTTATAGACTAATTAAAAAAATTTAAATTTCTTTAATTATTATGGAACCTATCGTGCAGTACGGATATCTGATATATTGCACACTTATTCATTGGTGTGCCACAGTCGAATATTCAAAACGATACTAAAGTAGTCTCCTTTTCTTTGTAAGAGGAAACACTGTCGACAGAGGAGAAATTACATGCATTTTCGATCAGCTTTAATTTTGAGCATTTTCGTATTCGCGATGGGGGTACTTTCCACCCCGGCGTACGCCGACGGGGTGCAGACGATGACGGTCAGCGAGATCCAGACCGGTATGACCGGCATCGGCAGGACCGTAATTCGCGGTACTGAAATCCAGGATTTCGATGTCGAGGTTATCGATGTCTTCGCAAGCATGGGATTCAACGGCGGACCGCTGATCATGGTGAGGTTATCCGGAGAGGTCATCGATGCCACGGGTGGCATCGCAGGCGGGTACTCCGGAAGCCCGGTCTACATCGATGGCAAGCTCATCGGTGCGGTCAGCTGGGGTCCGTACTTCACCGAGGGTGACATTGCCGGAATAACACCAATTCACGAGATGCTGAAGGCTTTTACGTATCCGGAAGCCGACCCGACACGGATCGCGGGTGACCCGGTATGCTTCAGCGAGCCGGTCGAGGTGGAAGGCAGGGAGTTCGACAGTGTTCTTCTGGCCGGATACAGCGACAATGCCGATGCACTTGTAGCTCTTCACGGTGAAAACACACTTGTAATGACACCATGCAGGACACCCCTGATGGTATCAGGGCTTTCCGAAGCAGGAATGCAGCAGTTCAGGGAATTCGCCGCTGACAGGATGCCGTACCTGGACATCGTACAGGGTCCCGGGAGTGGTGGACAGGGCGTACCGGTCCATCTCGGACCGGTTGTAATCGAACCCGGTGCCAGTGTAGGCGCTCAGCTCTCAAGCGGCGACCTTGATATGACCGCTGTCGGAACCCTCACATGGGTCCATGAGGACGGTCGATTCCTTGCGTTCGGTCACCCGTTCCTTGCAGACGGTGAAACGAACCTGCCGTTCCTGACTACAGATATAATATATACGATGCCATCGATCCAGAGGTCATACAAGCTTGGCGAACCTCTGGAGATCGTTGGGACCGTGACACAGGATCGCCTGACGTGCATCGCTGGCAACTTCAACGAAACCCCGGACATGGTCAATTTCCACCTCGAGGTGCAGGATCATGACCTCGACACGACCCGACGGTTCGAATACCAGATAATCAACAAGGAACAATTGCTGGCATTCCTCGCGTACCTGATTCCGATGGAAGGATTAACGTACGCGTCGGACAGGATTGGCGAGGGAACGGTCAGGGTAAGCTTCTCGATTCGCGGTGAGGGCCTTGAGAAGCCGATCGAGAGGGAAAACCTTGTATATGCCGGATACAGCCCGTCCGAAGCCCTTTCAGAGTTTTTCGAAGCGATGAACATGCTGACAACGAGTAATAATTACAGGGAAGTCAGGATAACCGAGGTCGATATCGAGGTTGAAATTACCAGCGCACGTCAGACACTGGACATAACCCGAGCCCGTTACCAGAATCCTCCTAATATGGGTCCCGGAGCAATCGGTTACGAGGGTCCGGTGTACATGGAGGACAAGGAAGAGAAGGATAACCTGATAAACGAGCAGACGGAATGGATGTACATGGATCCCGAGGACCTTCAGAACCTGCCCCCGGCAGAAATGCAGGGGATGATGGAGGAAATGAGCGTCCTCGCAGAGGGCAGCACCGACCTGTACGGCTCAGTTCTCGTCGGATACAACCCCGGAGACACTGTCGAGGTTCTCGTGACTCTGAGGCCGTTCAGGGAGGATCAGGTTGAGCAGGTGATCGAGCTTGAGATTCCCGATGATTTCCCGCCAGGGCAGACAACGATCGAGATTTTCGGAGGAATGTCATCGAACTGGTACGGCGGGTGGTATGATCCATTCTCGGGCATGTATTTCTACGATTCGTACACACCACCTGAAGACCTGGACGAGGTAATCGATGAATTTACATCCAGGGATATCAACAATACGCTGGTTATCCAGCTGACAAGGCTTGCCATTGAAGAGGATCCGTACTATTACCTCCAGGACAACTATGAAGAACCCGAGGAAACGAGGGCTGTCATTAAAATGGATGATGTAATTTTCGGCTGGTACTCCCTGCCAATCGAGATACTCGGAGAGAACGGATACCTCGAAGAATTCGACGAGTACGGATATGAAATCTACGATGAAATGTACTATGAAGAGGAAACATCTGGACCGGGACGGAATCCGTATCGAAATTAACAGGAATTGACATCAATACCCGATTAGATTTTAATTGCGCCTTGGCTGACAAGGCGTTTTTCGTTGTACTATGTACTCTTTACCGAATAACGGAGCCTGACATGAATAAAATCCAGCACCTGCTTGTTTACTCAATGATCGCGATATTACTGGCGGCCTGCACACCGACCGGTGGCGGCGAGGGTGACACTCCGCAGCCTGACGGCCCAAACGGCAACGGCACAATTCCGGATACCGGGCCTGCCGACGCTGGGACAGTGACGTTT
>JAUWTM010000011.1 GCA_030614715.1 Planctomycetota bacterium | reverse complement strand
GTCATCTACTCTTCCACGATCGGACCCAGCGGCATCAGCAGTCGCACGGTGTTGGATGTCCCGACAATATCGGCTGCATCTTCATCGTTCATTGCCCCGACTGCGGTAGTTCCCAGCCCCAGTGTTTCGCACATGAGATAGACGTTCTGGCAGATCGCGCCGACTTCAGCATCGATGTATCTCATGCTCCTGTCGCGATAACGCGCTTCCGTAATTTCCGGAATTGCGCTGATAACGAGCATAGCTGATCCCGTCGCCATCCAGTCCTGCGAAACCGCGGCAGTGGCGAGGTCCTGAAGCAGATCGCCCTCCACTGACTGCCTGAGCGAGTGTGAATCGGGCAAGTATTCCCACGCTCCATTATCCAGCCCGTCGACATTTTCCACAGCGAGGAAAAGCCTGATCGGGAATAAGCCCCCCGCAGATGGCGCAGTACGGGCTCCCCAGTCAGCTGTTATACCCTGTGCTGCCCACAGGATCTGCGATACTTCCTGTAATGTCATCGCGCGATCGCCGAATTCACGGCATGACCGCCGTGCCGTGAGGCATTCCTCAAGCGTGAGTGAGCCCTCGATATCGGGGTCGGGAAGCTGGACAGTTATATCACCGGATTGACATATCGATGGACCTCCTGTTAACAAGGCTGACAACAGAGCAAGTGTGATCAGGAAAAGTGCTTGTTTCATATCAACACCTCCACACGTGGAATTATAGCGTACGGCCAGCGTATTTAATTTGAAATATACCGGCTCGTTCATGTTTACTTGACGGATACACGCTTTTACTTATACTGGAACGTATACAAGGCGAATTCCCGGGAGGTCACAAACATGCGTTTACACTGGGCTCTTGGTTCCATCCTGCTTGTCATATTCCTGGTTGGCTGTAATAACTCAGACTCACCTGTCCTGACGGACATCGATGAGAACACCGACCTTTCCGCACAGCAGGATGAAAATATATCGGACAACCGCTACATCTGGGGCTATTACGAGTTCCATTACGACGCGGAGACCAACACCTGCGACGTTGTGCCTGTCCGTCAAGCGGCGGATTACTGGAATGTGCTCCGGTGGCTGGAAGGCGGACCGTGCACTGACTGTGTCGCGGTTGTCGACATCGTGCCCTTCCTGTTTGGATGGTATTATTTTCACGTTGAAATCACGCATCCCTTCAGTAATTTAAATTTAACCGGATTCGACGTCCGCGGAATAGTGATGTTTGAGCCGGGCCATACTTTCCCGATATCAGGCTTAACCATCCCGGACCATAACACAGCCGGTCAAGGCGGGATGATATCAGAAGATGGCTGGACGACCCTTATGGCTCCGTGGACCATTGGCGCTGGAGCTCCGCCGATCCAGGGTTACATCGAGGGGAATTACGCTTCCCCGTTTCCACCAACCGCAACACTGAATCCATTCATGCGCTACATAACCGATGATCCCGCTAACATGAGAAACGCGTTTTATCCTGGCGACTCGATCACGGTACCGAACCTGATACACCTGCCTGAGGGTGATTTCGTATTCGGTTACGCCGTTTCAGCCTGCTGGGCGCCCCCAATTGTTAATCCTGTCGTCGATCCGATGACCGATTTCGATTACAGTGCCAACAGTTACGAACCGTACATGATCGAAGTCGTGCAGGACCCGATCGGCCCGGGCCTGACCGAATCCGGGGGCGGGGTACGTGTCACGATCTACTCCCATAACTACATACCGGGAACGGACTTCGCTCCTGAGCTGGAATGCCCTGAAATTTTTACCGGGACACTTGAAGCTGGCTCCTGGGGCTGGGACGGGGACATACACACCTGGGAAGTGCTGATAGAAAATGAATTATTGCCGCCGGTTGGAAGCTATGACTGCCTCATCAGCATATTTGATCAGGACGCAGGTTCCTTCCCGGATTACATCGACCTGACCGCGTATCAGGTATTCCCTCTGAGCGTCATGCCGGACGAACCTGAGGGCTGGGCCAGGACATGGGGCGGCACGAATTACGAGTTTGCCTACGACGTCGTCGCGGGTGATCTGGGTGATGTCTATGTTGCAGGTGCGTTTCGTGGCAGCAGCGATTTCGATCCAACAGAGGGTGTCGATGAATATATCTCCATTGGCCTGCTGGACTGTTTCCTTACCAAGTACGATTCTGAAGGGGTGTACCAGTGGACGAGAACATGGGGTGGACCCGGCGATGACATTGCATACAGCGTCGCGACGTCCGGAACGGATTTCGTTTACGTGGCAGGTGAATGGACGTCTACCGTGGATTTCGATACCGATCCCGACGACGAGTACATCAGGGATTGCGAAGGTTCTACAGATGGCTTCATGAGCCGATTTATGTACAACGGTGACTGGCATTATACCAGGCTGGTCCAGGGGCCAAACACGGACAAAGTACGTGGTGTGGCTTCTGATGTTCAAGGGAATGCCTACATTACCGGTGTGTTAGGCGGTGACACCACGTTCTGGTTCGGTGACACTCCGCACGCTTCGAATGGATCAACCGACGCATTCCTTGCGAAGTTTTATTACACGGATTATATGGTTTCATGGGTACAAACGTGGGGTGGGGAGAAAGCCGATGTGGGAAATGATGTTGAATTGGATACCCTTGGCTATATTGCGGTGCTCGGTCACTTTCGGAACAATGATGACGATACCGGCATCGATTTTAATCCCGGGCCCGGTATCGATATTCATCAATCTGCGGGTCTGCAGGACGTCTTTTTAAGCAGGTTCACAAACGATGGTGTCTATTACTGGGGTGTCCACTGGGGTGGACTCACTGTAGATTATTCCCAGGGTGTTACAACCACTCACCTGAATGAAATTTATGCCACTGGAGACTATGAAGGTGTTATTGATTTCGATCCCGGCCCGGGTGAATACTGGCTGGGTAGTGCTGGTCAATGGGATGGATTTTTAACGAAATACGATTCCACTGGTGAATTCCAGTGGGCACAATCACTTGGCGGGTCTGCCGGTGACTCAATGAAAGATTGTGTCGCCGATCCGACAGGTGATGTATTTGTTGCTGGATACTACGAGGGCACAGTGGACTTTGATCCCGGTCCAGGATCTGACGTGCATACTTCGGATGGCGGGGATATTTTTATTGCACGGTACGCCGCTACCAGCGGTTACCAGTGGTCCAGGGTGATCACGTCGCCTGGCTGGGACCAGTCAAGAGGAATTGACCTTGGACAATCATTGTTCCCGTACATCTGCGGCGACTTCTCCAATTCAGCGGATTTCGCTCCGTCGTCAAGCGCACCCGATACTCACGCGTCCGCAGGGCAGTATGATGCCTTCCTCCTTAAGTACCTGAACAACGGGGAATGGGAGTAATAACACTCGGTAACATCAATTATGGAACTCAATGAAAAACAGGAAATTATCAAACGCTACTCCGACCGTTTCGACAGACTCGGTAGCGTTGTCGAGGCGCTGGGAAGCGGATCGGATGAGCACCAGGCCATCCGTTACAAGGTGCTGTCGGAAATAGCGGACCTCGGAGGGCAGAGAGTCCTCGATGTGGGCTGCGGATTCGGGGGTTTTGTCGACTACTGCCGTCACTACGGTCAGCCTGTTACCTACACCGGCATCGATATTGTTCCGGCGTTCCTCAAGGAAGCGAAGAAACGTCATCCCGGGGAGGAATTCCTCGAGCTGGATATACTCGATGCACCGGACGACCTTGAATATGATTACGTGGTCTCCAGCCAGGCCTTCAACAACAGGTTTGGTGAGTCAGATAACCTCAAGGTCATCAAAAAGGTCATCGCGAAGTGTTTCAGGATCGCGAAGAAGGGCGTTGCATTCGACATGATGAGCTCCCATGTCGACTTCACGGAGGACCATCTTTACTATTTTGATCCAGCGGAAGTGTTCTCGTTCTGCAAGACGCTTACAAAGAGGGTTTCGCTGCGTCACGATTACCCGCTGTTCGAATTCTGCGTTTATCTTTACCCGGACTTCACCGGCTGGCGTACGGAGAACTCAGAGAAATAGTAGCACTGACAATACACAAAACCAGGATGAGTTTTTGTTCGACGCTTTCAACCCCTCTGTCCACGGATATTTGATATAATTTATCCATTGGCTGGAACGAGAGGAGTGGACCCATGGCTGAGAGAATCGGTAATAATTACACGCGGAAAGAACTGCCTGTTCTCCTGACGGTTGACGTGTGCGACGGTTCCTTCGACCAGGGAGACCGTAAATCGAGATTCACCGCCCTTATGGATGTCCTGCCGGAGATACGTGACATCCTTGGTGATGTCATCAGCAGAAACTGGGGGAACCTCCTTCCCGTTACATGGTTCGTAAGGGCCGACATGCAGGTGAAGGATATTACGGGCAATGCACTCGGTCTTTTTCATGGCTGGAGGGAATTCTGGGAGGACTGCACGCTCTTCGGTGGCGAAATAGGCTGGCACCCGCATGTTTACAAACGTCACGGACAGAATTGGATCCCGATCCGTGACCATAAAAAGCTGAAATCCGCAATCGACAGGATCTGGCATGAAATATCAGGAGGGGAATTCAAGCCCGTGACATCCCGCATGGGAGAGTCGGTCGCCTCAAATGAGCTGATGCAAAGTCTCGATAATATCGGCATACTCGCCGATTCGTCCGCACTGCCCGGACGGAAAAGGGACGATGGCCTTCGGTGGTTCGACTGGGAGACCACACCCGATTCCCCGTATCACCCGTCGCGAGGCGATTACCGCAGGCCTACGCGCGCGTACGGGTCGGGTGACAGGGTCGAAGCGGAGGAATCGCTGTCGATTCTCCAGATACCATTCACCATGGCAGGCATCAGGGCTCCGTACGATCCCGATGATACAACTGAACCTGGAATCCGACGGTATATCGACCTGTCCTTCGACCATGAGGTCCTGAAAGCAGGGCTTGGTTCGATCTACAAGCACGCAGAATACCTGATGCTGGTTGTGCACCCGATGCAGGCTGCCGGACTGGAGGTTCCGGACGGCGGTCTTGTCGCGGGGGGTACCAGGAATCTCAGCAGGAACCTGAAACTGATCCTCGGTTCGATTGAAAAATTCGGGAGAATTCCGAGACTGGTCACCGTTGCTGACTTCGCGAAACGGCAGATGGGAATCGTTGATGATACGCCTGTGGTATCGAAAGCTCCAGCTGAGGAGCGTGAACAGAGAGATACCAAGAAGAAGGGTGGATCGCTCAGGACGAAGATCGAGAGTCAGAAAGCTGCAAGGTTGACAACTAAGGGTGGAGTTACGCCGGACCGCCGCCGCCACCGACCAGATCCTCGAAAGCGGCAGGGATAATCAGGTTCCAGCCTTTCACCAGTTTACCCATACCTTTCGGGATACCACGATCGAGATAGTACACGGGTCCGCTTCGGGCTCGTTTTTTCAATTCCTTGATAACCTCATCGTCGGCTTCCCAGTTCTCGCGGAAATATTCCAGCGCGAATCCGCAGCGAACCATCGCACTTTTCTTCCCGATCCTGTCCAGGTAGTCCATCAACAGCGCGTAGTTTGAAATCCCGAACGAGCGAAGGTTCCTGAACGCACCGACCACTCCTCCGGACAGGTCCAGCCTTGACAGGCAGTCGATAAACGTACGCTCGCGGTTGGATACCGAGATGGTAATACCCTTGTAATCGAGGTCGCGGAACCCGAAAAAGTGCTTTGTCTCGATCGGGTAGTATGTAAATGTGCCGAAGCTGAATTTTCGAAATCGCTCGGGTACGGTGATCGCAATTCGTGGCGGGGGAACCGGGAGAATACCGAATAATGTCAGTGCGGTCGCGTGCGAATAAAAATATCCCTTCGAAATCTTGCTGCCGACAACCAGAACATCCGGCTGCCATTCCGTTCCGCGATGCTCGAAGGGTATCAGGTAGTAAAGACCGCTTTTTACACGCTGCGCGTAGCCGTGTTTGATCAGGTACGCGACTGCATTCCTCGCCTGCTGAGCGTCCGGGAACAAGGGCTTGATTTCATCGAGCGTCACTACCCGCTGCGAGTAAAATTCCTTATAAATACGCGGAACCATTAATAAGCCTTAAGAAAACAGAAAATTTTTTCTTAAAAACCTTCCTCCTCTTGCATCAATGTGCAGAGCGTATCATTCTATCATAACCTTTGTGAGATTCGCTCGAATCTCTTGTAAAATGGCCCGATTCAGGCTCTTGATTTAAATGGAGATGGGTGATACACTACTCACCCCCTCGACTGAAGGAAGAGAAAAGGGAGCTATAGTTTTATATAATTTACTATGAGTCTTCCAGCTTCAACGGAAGGCTAAGGCTACGGGAGTGTTATACCCGGGTGCCTTTGAAACGGCACATGCCTTAACGAGGCTGATAATGGTAGAGGACGGTACGGGTGCGCTTTGGCGTGAGGTTCTGGACGAGATTCAAGGGAATATTTCCGAACCCGTCATTAAGACTGCACTGAAAAATGCGAAACTTGAAGTCAGGGAAGCTGGACAGGTGGTGCTGCGATTCCCCGAACCATTCATGTTGCGAATGATCACAAACGACGGCTCACAGTGCCTCGAGGAAGCCCTCACGCGCAAGCTTGGCGAACCATGCCAGCTCAGCCTGATCACTGATCCCGTCACGACCGGTGCCGATGGTATCGACACGGAAACCATCATGGGCCGGATCAGCGATGCCCGTGAGACCCTTGAACCCGGACGTGAAGACTCCGGGGTGGGTCCGGTCGACATCAGGCGGACGGAAACCGTAAGGTTGAATCCGCGATACACCTTCGATCACTTCGTCGTCGGCAACCATAACCAGCTTGCACACGCCGCGGCGCAGGCTGTAGCCGCGGAGCCGGGCGAGGTCTACAATCCGCTGTTTATCTACGCCTGCACTGGCCTCGGTAAAACTCACCTGCTGCAATCCATCGGACACGAGGTCCTCGGCAAGCGCCCGGAGGCGCGCGTCCATTACACTACCAGCGAAGAATTCACGAACGAGCTCATCGAGGGCATCCAGCACAGGGAGCGGATGAGCAGGTTCAACCGCAAGTACCGCAATGTCGATCTCCTGCTCATCGATGACATACATTTCCTTATCGGGAAGACCCAGACGCAGGAATCATTCTTCCACACGTTCAACACGCTTCACGAGCTTGGACGCCAGGTGGTCATAACTTCCGACCGTCCGCCGGTCGAGCTTGAAACCCTCGAGGATCGCCTGATCTCGAGGTTCGAGTGGGGACTGACGGTCGATATGTCGTCCCCGGACTACGAGACACGCCTGGCCATCCTTCACAAGAAGAACGAGTCGCGGGGATTCGGGATTCTTCCGGACATTCTCGCGCAGATCGCCAGCCGGGTCGATTCAAACGTCCGCGAGCTGGAGGGAGCACTGACAAAGGTGAGCGCTTACCAGCGCCTGAATCATATACCGATGACCACGGAGCAGGTCGACGAGGTCCTCACGCACATGCGCAGGACGCTTGCGTCGGGATCGATCCCGCGGCCCCAGCAGATCCTCGAGGAGGTAGCGTCGTACTTCAAGATCGCGGTCGACGATCTCTGCGGGGACAGGCGCACCGCGAAGATCACGGTGCCCAGGCAGCTCGGGATGTATTTCTGCCGCGAGCTCACCCACCTGTCCCTGAAGGACATCGGCGGTGCGTTCGGAGGGAAGGACCATACGACCGTGATTTACGCCCTGAACAGGGTTGAGGAGAGGCTGCAGGTGGACGAGGTGTTCGCGCAGGACGTGATGATTCTACGGGCAAAGCTGCGCGACCGGTTCACTCCACCGGGGTAAGGGCACGAATATATACACCGTACAATCGAGCGACGGTCCAGTGGTAACACACGGACCTCGCAACAACCGTCGGGCCAACCCCCGGCGGTTTTTTTGTCCAGTACGAGTATAATTAACGAGTGTGGTAGAATACGCATATGATGATGCAGGTCGGCGTGTACTCTTGGCCGAGCCACGCGCGTCAGCAAGAGGTTGATTCTATACAAGCACATGGCAGTGCTGCAGGAAATACATGCCGAGTACGATTTCCTTATTATGGGCAGAGCTTTCGATCAGGAACGGCTATGGCATTAAAGGATCTCATCAAATACAAACTACAACAGCTTACGCCATGACTATGTTTAGGTATTCATTCTTAATGCTATTGTTAATTACGACTTCTTGCGCACAGGCAAATAACACAGTGTCTGTGACCCCAAGTGATCCCATTGAACATTTTCTTTTATATTTTCAGGATAATTATTGTGAAATTTGTAATGATAATTTGTTAATGCTTGACTGTGATTTGGTTAATTACGTATCAGATTATGATTATGAATTCTATAAATTCCTAATTGACAATGAATGTTTATTTGATCAACCATTTGAGATTATTGATTACATGTTTCAGTATTATGAGCTTCAACCGTTGTACATCCTGGAGATTTGGCGCGATTTAATTTTGTGTGATGCTGATACAGGAATTGAGAATCCAATCATAGAAAATGATAGTTACTATGCTTTTGGCATATTAATAGCTTCAACTGACTATTTGATATTTAGTCAGGTGCTGAGCGATTATATTTTGACGGTGCCTGATTTTGAAAACCAGACGCAATTTGACATTAAGAAGAAAGAATTTATTAATGACACTATCGAAATTGCATTTAGATTAAACCCGGAATTATGTTTTAAATATTTAACAAATCTAGTAAGCAATATTAGTAACTGCTCGATTAATCGAGACATGACATTTTACAGCATCTCGCATCTTTTCCGATTTGCATGGCTAATAGGCTCTGAAATAGAAGAGAACGATCCTAGCGAATTGCATCAGAGCTTCATACAATATAAAGAAGCTGCATTTAATGCATTTATTAATTCAGATGAGAATATTGATCCTACTCTGCGGTTAATTTTAATCGGTTATATTGCACGTGATTGTGAATTCAACGAAGCGATGGATGTTTATGCTTTAATAAAGGATATTAATCGCAATGATGAACTCAGATTAATTGCATTACGTATGATCGAAAGATGCTTACAAAGTTTACGGAGATTTGAATCACACAGTTTTGACGACTTACCATATGATGAATTTAATGATCTCACAATGAATATTAACAGTTTAAATTTCCCCATAATTAAGGGTTCTGGGCACGAAATTAAATACTGTAATTATTATATGCAATTAACTAGTAACGAGCAATTCAGGCAAGCTACGATAGAATATGTAGCTGAAAGCATATTAGAAATTCCTTGTGATAGTGAGACGGATCATAATGATACTTTTAACATAACTTTATTTTCAATTGAGGAATTACGAGAATTTATTACGAATCACGATAGGTATATAGTTAGTTACGGCTTTGATGGTTTATTCATGCAAAACATTGAAATCTTACTTGGGCAATGTGGGGAATATGCCGAGGAGATTGACGAAATTATGTTAATTTTACAGTAACGACTGGAAGTAATAATGCAGGTCAACAGCAGTACATAGAAATACGATTACGAATACTGCTGGTGCGGGATTTTGAAGTCGCACGAGTACACCTACGTCGACTCGCTTTCGAATCCGCAGACGATGGAGTGGATCGACACGTCCGACAAGGCCGGGCGCAGGTTCAAGGAGTACTACCCCTACACGATCGCGAAGCACAACGGCGACAAGTACCGTTCGGTCGGATTCGAGTACGCCGTGATGGAAGTGAATGCGGACGGGACGTCCGCAAGACAGCCGGCGGGACGCCCGCGCTACGTGAAGGGTGTTCGTGAGGATTGGCAAGGTGGACGCACTGCCGTGCTGTGGTACGGGATTGGTTTGAATCGTAACCATTACGGGACACCACATTTCGGTGTTATGGAAAATCTACCTCAACATCGACGATGTCATAAGCGCCAATCCGTTGAACTCCCAATGGCACTTCCATGTCATAGCTAATTCTAACCGCATACCGCCACTTACCTTCTCCCTGATAACCAGGGATGACCGTTCCGGGATATAACGCCATATCGCCAGGTCCTGTTCCGTCTTTGCAAAACGGCACAGTATCGTAGAATATTATTCCGGTTCCAAAATTCGGGTCATCCTTTTCCCAACGCAAACCGAAACGCCACGGATACTCCTGTAAAGCTTCTATCGGGACGTACCATGATTTCCATTCGATCCATATATCCGCACAATCGTGAGTTTGAAATGCTTCGTTTTCATAGCCACAGCACTCCAGATCTTCAATCACCTCATCATTATTCAGAACCAGCCTGAAATAATACGGCTCAGGTTGATTTGCGGAAAATGGGAAATCATTCAGCGGATCGGTGACGGGGGTAACTGTCGGCGGCTCCCAGCATGCATCGACAGCGTAGCCGGCAACAACCGGTCCCGGCGGAAGCGCGATATGATAGGTCCGCGTTACAGCCTGCCCCACACGGAACATATGCCTTTCTTCATCCGTGTAAAAATTAATGAATCCGTTGATGTTCGCGGTCGGCTCCCCATTCGTATATTTTCCCGGCCAGTAATTGAATATCGGCATCCCGGAACCAGATTCCCACGTTGGGCACCACCGGGGCGTGTAACCGTCGGGATTCAACAGCTCGGGATCGCCGAACTCCCTATAGCTGACTATAGCAGTCCCATCAAATGGAAAAGATGTATGTGATGACCAATTCGTCTCCCACGACCCATTGAACATAATGATGCCTTTTACGTCGAATCCCGTGTATTCCGGACTGTCGGGGAATGGATGTTTTATCTGCACATTTATATTAATGGTGCCGTCGCCGTTGTTATGAATATTGGTGATCTCCAGGCAGTCCTCGCAGTACTCCTCGAGAAACTTGACCACGTTCAGATGTAAACGCCCGGCGCGTTTGGGGACAACATCGACACTGTCATGAGTTTCATTGAAATAAAACGTCCATTCGCCCCATAACATATGCGGGTCATGCACTTCCCCATTATGCGACATTAATTGAATATCCGCAGGCTGTTCAATTCCGGGCACGATTGAATTACCCGACGCGCATCCTGCCAGCAGAAGAAAAATTAACAGGATCGCACTTCTTTTCATGTCACTCGCCTCCTTGATTATATTATTCTACCCCCTTTTTTTGATACCTACAAGTCAAAATATATCAAATCGTTATCAGCTTCACAATGCGGACGGGACGTCCGCAAGACAGCCGGCGGGACGCCCGCGCTACGTGGAGGGCGGAAAATAATGACTGAAATTTAAAAAAGCCGACGGGCTTTCGACCGTCGGCTTATCCCCCTCCCGATTTCCTCCTCCCATTTTAAAGATGGGGATCCCGGAGGTTGGGATCCCCACCACTCAACTTCGATTCTATCCGACTTAAAGTCGATCCTGAGACTTAAAGCCTCAGTGTGTCGGCATGATGGCATTGTTCCTGCCGTCGCGCTGTAAATCGACCCTGTCGGGGTTGTCACCCGCCTCAACGGTGTCAGTCTGAACCGGCAGCATCTCGGGGGATGTAGCCATTACTTTCACCCCGGTTCCAAGGAGACCGAAGAGAATGGCCCAGACAAGTATGGTTATCAAGAAAGTTCTCATCTTTATAAGCCTCCTTCCTAGGTGAATTCAAGTACCGTGACCTGGTAGGTCCCGGCGTTATCAAATAGCACATGAAGCTCGTGCTGTTCGTTGTCAACGTCAAGCCCGGTAGGTACGCCGGATGTTACGCCGGCATCGTACGAGTCGACGGCAACGATTGTGCCGAACACAGGATCGTAGCGGAACACGTCCACCCGCCAGCCGGTACCGGTATCGACCAGCACAGCCAGCCAGTTGTACGTATGAGACAGCGGTGAGCCTGCGGAATTTGCGTAGATGGTCTCGATATCGATCGGAGTCGCTCCACCGAAGTCGATACCCCAGAGGGAGCCGTTTCCGATGTAATCGTCGTAATAGTAGATATCGAAAGCGATGGTGATATCCTCCGGCAGGAGGACCAGGTGGACCTTCCTGTTGGCGCCGGTTGCTTCACTCGAGAGGAAGTACCAGACGACGATATCACTGGAGAGGTCACCGGGACCGGAAGACCAGTCAGCGGAGACCGGCATCTCGTCATCGACAGCCAGGGCCATCAGGTTCGGTACGGTGTCGTCCACTACGCCGCCGCTTGGATGCTGGGTGCTCAGGTCGAGCCCGATAGCATCGTAGTCATTGATAAGGGAGTTGTATGGTGAAGCGGCGTAAACGGCGTAGATGTCGCCCGGATGTGTGTAACCGGGATGCTCGGGTATCCACAGCTCACTGATTGTCATCATCGAATAGAGCCTGTTGGTGAAATGCGCGGCACCGGCGGTCCAGTCGACCACGTGCTTCCATGGAACACCATCCGGATCGGGTGGCGACGGTGGCGTCGGGCTGTAGCCGACATCACCGTACAGGCCGAGCATGATCTGAACGCCTGTAAGGTTCCAGTACGACAGGATCCAGCTGTGGTAAGGATCGTTGATGAAGTATTCGTTCGGGTCCGCGATTGACGGCCATACGGCGCTCGCTGACGATGTGAAGATTGTAAACCCGGTCGGAGCGACATCGAACTTGTGATAGTCGTTCCATACTGACGCCTCGTCGAGTGGAGGCGGACCGGCGGCTGCAAGCGTCGGTGTGCCGACAATGCTTGAATAGTTGTCATTGAAACGATAGAGCCTGACGGACGGGGGCACCATAAAGGCATCCTGGTACATGATCTGGCCGTTACTGCCGCTACCCGTGTTGTAAACGGTGATATCGCACGGCTGTGCGCCCTGGTCGGGTTGCTGCGGCAGCGTAATGCCGTTCTGACCGGTAACAGGCCCAAGTGCCGGAAGATCGTCGACCATCACACTCAGGCAGCACATGTCGAAACCCTCGGCGTTGTATACACTTACGCATACCTCGTAGGAGCCGAGGGTTGCACCCTGCCCGGTAACGGCGTACCAGTTGACCGTGATATCGTCGACGGGCTGATCCTGCGGTGGGAAGGTCTGCCAGACCTTCGAATCGCCGTAAGGAACTATCGACCAGTCGCAGGAGTAACCGCTGCCACCCGGTACGGTAACCTCGACCGAGTAGTCCTCGATCTCGATGTAGTTACGATCGATAAACTCGGAAGTAAGGTTATCGCAGGCCGGTTGACCCTCAGCACCGAAGATGTGTGCTGTAGTCTTGAAATAGGACGCCAGCGGTGCGCCAATCGGGTAGGTAGTGCCGAAACCGTTGTCGTAGTCAAGATCGGTTTCGAGAATGATCCACATCGGTGTATCGCCAATATCAACGGGTGCGAGACCCGGGATTTCAACGTGCCATGTGGATGAATGAGCTGCACCGGCAGCCACGGACCAGCTTGCATCGGTTTCCGCGAAGTAAGTACCACCCGGGAAGACCGGGGAATCGGCAAGCTCGATGACAACCCTGTCCATCAGTGCATCGATGGGGGTAGCTGGATCGAGACCCTGCCAGTCGTAAACTTCAATGTCAAAGACCAGCATTCCGCCGTAGATGTCGTTTACATCGTCGTAGTACAGGTTCGAGGTGTCGGTTACGCTGATGGCGACCGGCTCGAGTGCGTTGGCGATGATCGGGAAATCATCGGGAATGGTGACCGGAGGGACGTTAATTGCGGGTTCCCAGCTGGCAACGACCGCGTAGTCGAAAGCCAGTTGCGGGACACCTGCTACCATCGGCCACTGAAGTTCGTAACTTCGGGTGATTGTTTCACCTGAAGGGAACATGCCGCGGTCGGGGATATTCGATCCAACCCATTCATTCGCATCATCAGAGGGACTAATTCCGATCGTGAAGTACTTGTAGGGGTTGATCGTGGCGTCCAGACCATCAGCATCGTATCCCACAGCGCCGGGGATGTAGGAGAAGATGGTAATACCGTCGAACGGGAACTCGTCCTGGTTCCACCATCGGGTATATCCATCGGCGTTTCTCAGCCAGGCATCCTGGTTACCTTCATCGGTATACCGGACACCTACCTGGGACAGCATTTGTTCGTGTCCATCGGTGATGAACACACCCATGACGTCGAATCCCGTGTACTGAGTGAGACCCGCAAGTGGATGGGTCAGAGAGACATCAACGTCGAATCTGCCCTCGGTCGTCCACAGACTGTCATCGGTTATTACGACCTGCAGGTTAGCAAGTGAACCTGCCGGCGGCTGCATCCATTCAACAGCGTTGACGTGCATCATCGCGCCACGGGTTGGCACCACTTGAACAGTATTCGTAGCGGTGTCAATAACACAGTTATAGTAACCCCATAGCATTCGATGGTTGGAGACGTTCACGTCACGATGTGAAGAGAGCCCCTCGTCCCCGGTGAGAGACCCTGTCACTGGATTGCCTCCACCGGAACAAGCCGTGAGAAGGAAAACAAGCATCAGGACTATTCCAATATGGAAGCCCGGTTTCCTAGCCATAATTGCCTCCTTGTTCTCGCAAGTATGCAAATTTAGATTAATTTTATCAGAGGAACAGATAAAGGAGATTCCTTTACTGATTCCGGAACCAGGTTAATGGATACAAGTTATACCGAAAGATGCTTTGTGCCCCACGATAAGAGAATATGGTGAATTATAGAAAAAAATCACAGTAAATGAAAGTAAATTCAGGTAAATCTGGATTTTTACCTGAACCGTCTCATTCGGCCATTAATTCTGATAAACTTCCATTATGGTCAGGCCACCATTAAATCTCAGCATGTTGCCAATTCTTATCGCACTGTTTATCGGGCTCACCGGGCATCCCGCATCCGGCAGCGAAATTCTGCAGACGGTGTCACTCGATCCGGATGTCGATTACTCCCGGATCACTGTCTCAGGCTCCTCGGGCACTGTGACGGTTCATATGGTTACTATCGATCTCGATGCTATCCGGGACGGCAGGCTCACATTGGATGTTGCCCTGGGTGGTGATTTAATGGGCCAGACCGCGTCCGCCCAGTCGATCGGCTCCCGTACAGGTGCCCTTGCATCGATGAACGGTCCGTATTTTGCATCATCTGGGAACCGTGTTTATCCATTAGGGTTCACAGCAATAAATAGCCGGATTGCACAGCTCGGGAACCTGATGCGGCCTTTAGTTGGAATCGATCCCGACGGGGAATTTCAGGTAGAGGTCGCCCACCCGAAGGCTTTCGTCACCAGCGACGAGTATTTCGAGCCGATCTGGCTCTACGGTGTTAACAATCCGGCTGCAAACAACGCTGTGACGCTTTACGATCACAACTGGGGGTCCTCTGTTAACGCCCAGGGAGGAACAGTGGTCGCGATATCGCCAGATGTAACCCGCAGCGATGAAATTGTCATCTACGGCCCGTATCATGACGATGAAGAGAGATGGGACGGTGAGGTTATCGAGGTCTCATCAGGCTCCCTTACTATTCCGGACGGCGGCTATGCCCTTGTTTTCCGGGGGAGCACGACCTCCGATGCGGAGCGCTACCAGGTCGGTAACAGGACTGCTATATACGCGTACGAGCTTCCCGAAGACTGGGAGCTTATGAACTGGATCGCAACACTGGGTCCATGGTTCGTCCACGATGGCCATGCCAGGGATTATTCCGCTGAGACCACGTACAGTGGGAACATTCTCGGGAGCGCCCACAGGAGCATTATAGGACTTACATGGAACGACGAAATATTCCTTGCGATTACCCGTGGTCCGGCTCTGTCCGTCAGTGCGGCAGCCGATGTGATGATTGAATGCAACGCTAGAGAAGCGATCATGTGCGATTCCGGTGGTTCATCGGCTATGTGGGTCGGGGGTTCGAGCGGGATCGGCAGTATAGGTGCGTCCAGACAAATACCCCTTGCATTCGTGATCCGGGAGCCCGGTGACGGGTGGGAGGGCGGCCGCGAACTGAAGGTCTGGGAGGATTCGCTTTTCAGGTATTGAGGCTGCTTAAACACTGCAGAATGCAGCGTGTTAAACGTCCGTTCACGGTTGAGAAAACGTATAAAAAATGGTATATATATATGCACAGGTAAATAGTGTATTTCGGGTCACTGGCTCTGAAGGGCGATTTGGTGTCGACCAGTTGAGGGGTAGGTGGCCTGTTTTTTTTATGCCTGATCGAAGGTTATTTTTCAATCGTAATCCATCTGATTTAAGATAATCAAAAGGTTAGGATGATACACGGGTCATACGAGTTATAACAATGGGTTTTCTGGATCGCCTTAAGTCGGTTTTAGTGGGAAAGAAGAGAGCGCGCCGAAGAGTCGTAGTCCTTGGCTCGGACGGCATGGACCCTCGAATGTTCGAGAAGCTCATGAAAGAGGGTCGTATGCCGAACATGCAGGCGGTTGTCGAGCGCGGTGGTTACACGCGTCTCGGTACAACGACTCCCGCTGAAAGCCCGGTCGCATGGTCGAGTTTCGCGACCGGAATGAACCCCGGCAAGCACGGGATTTTCGACTTCCTCCACAGGGACCCCCAGACATACATCCCGAAAATCGCCCCGGTCAGCGTACGCCAGAAGAAAATTGGTAAACCGGAGCCGATCTGCAATCGCGGCGGCACAAGCTTGTGGAAAATCCTCAGCGACGCCGGTCTCAGATCCACCGTAGTACGCGTACCGGTTACATTCCCACCTGAAAAGTTCAACGGGCGGCTTCTCTCCGGCCTTGGAGTTCCCGACCTTCGCGGGACATGGGGAACCAGTGTTCTCTACGAGGAGGGTGGCTCGGATGCTGACACAGAGATGGGCGGAGTGGTTGTTGCGATGACTCGCGGAGCGGATGGCTCCTTTGAAACCGGGATTGTCGGACCAAAGCGTGCGAACGGCCCGGTGCCGTTGAAAATCACCGTGCAGGACGGCGGCGCGAACCTCGAATGGCAGGACCAGAAGCTCAGACTGTCTCCAGGAAAGTGGAGCGGATGGGAACCAGTATTTTTCGAGGTTTCATTCGGCCCGATCACCGTGAAACCCCGCGGAATCATGAGGTTCATCCTGCATCGCACCAATCCACTCAAGCTGTATCTTTCCCAGATATCACTCGACCCGTCTGATGCGTTTTATCCTGTCACCCATCCCGCCGGATGGTCGAAGGAACTCGCGAAACAGCACGGGAACTTCTGCACGCTTGGCTGGATGGAGGACACGTGGGGACTGAACGAGGGCCGTCTCGACGAGGCATCGTTCATCGAAGAGGCCGATGAATTCCACGACCAGCTCGAGAGAATGGTCCACGGGATGATCGAGGAAAAAGAGGACGATTTCCTGATTGCCGTTTTCGAGGCGACCGACCGTAACCAGCACATGTTCTGGCGATGCATCGACGACGGGCATCCGGCGTACGACGCAGCCGAAGCGAAGCGCTGGGGAGATGTAATAGAGAGGACCTACGAGAAATTCGACCGCACTGTCGGCGAGGTGGCGAAACGTCTCGACAGGGACACCGTTTTCATGCTCATGAGCGATCACGGGTTCAATTCTTTCCGCAGGGAAGTTAACGTTAACACGTGGCTCCGTGAAGAGGGTTTTCTTTATGCCGACCCGGACTCATGCCGTGCCGATTACAGCCTGAAGGACCTTCAGCAGGGAGGAACCTTCTGGCCGGGAGTCGACTGGAGCAAATCGAGGGCCTATTCACTCGGGCTCGGGAAGATATACATCAACCTCAGGGGCAGGGAATCGAAGGGAACCGTCAATCCGGGACGTGAGTACGAGGAACTTCGCGATGAGATCATCGATAAGTTCTCGAAGTTCATCGATCCTGCAACCGGAGAACCCATAATAAGCGTGATACACAAGGCGGACCGTATTTTCACGGGTCCGAGAGTGCCGGACGCTGGTGACCTCGTGATCGGGTTCCACATGGGCTACCGCGTGAGCTGGCAGACATCGCTCGGAGGCATTCCGGCTGAAATCGTCGCTGATAACAGGAAAAAATGGTCGGCTGATCATTGCTCGGTGAACAGCGAGTTCGCGAGCGGCGTGTTCATGTCGTCTGAAAAGTACCCCGCGTTTAACAAGGAAAAAGGTGCCGAGATCCTCGATCTCGCACCAACGATCCTCCACCATCTCGATGTCGATATCCCCAAGGACATCGATGGCATCCCATTACAGGAAAAGTAAATAAACCGCGCACACTATTTGTCTTTGTGTACCCCATTATCAGGTAAAAATTCTGTGCACCGACCGTAAGGTTGGTGGCATACCGTCATCCTCAATTGAAAGGACGTCATTCTCAATTGAAGGGACGTCATCCCTAATTGGGAGGGTGGCCACTGGGAGGGGTGTCATCCTGACGGCCGGAGCGGAATCATCCTGATTTCGCATTTATCCCATTTTTAAGAGAGATCACTGGCTCTGCCCCGACTGCGCAGCGGAAGTGTACTACCGTTGTAAGGCATTGATAGAGGCAGGCCGTCGCCTGAGCGATAACCCGGATGATCATTGCGGCTTATGCGGCATGCCGAATTAATTGATAACGACTACCTCCCCTTCAGTTGTAAGCACATATAAACCTTCCGTATTGCCGTATAACTTACCTAAGTGCCCTTCTGTATCACCAGACTTAATTATTTCGAGTAGGATATCTCCCTTTCGCGAAAAAAGTGTCAAATAATTCCTGGCTAGCACCAAAATATCGTTGTCTACACTTATCAACATTATTGGCGGGTCCACTGGACCAAATAATTCCTGAATCTCCCCAGTAACGAGATCTATTTCTTGTATCACATTGGATGTGTCCTGAAAAATTATCTTTTCATCTTTAAAACAATGCGGCGTCACAAACCAGGCTTCCATTGAATTTACTGTTACATATCCTGCATTGTCCTCTCTGAACACGAATAACCTTCCTACAACTCCCCAGATTAGTATGTCAGACCGTTCTAACGAATCTCTAATAAATCCTGAAGAATTTGAATCTTCATCACAACCATCGTTTGGCTGTAAGTTGTAGTAAATTTCAACTCCTTCAGTAGAACATTTGTAGATTGTACATCTCGCGCCAACGTACATAACATCATTTCGCACAAGAAAATGATAGCTGACCAACATACGCGTCGTTTGAATCTTACCCAGATACTGTAATTCCTGATCCTGGGTGAGTAAGTAGATGCCATATCCCGATCCATCTGCTAACCACGTGATCACAAAAATATGTTCATGACCGAACATGCGGTGTATTTCGTCTGGAACGGTTATCTCATTAAATGTATTACCTGTGTAATCAAATATCGCTACTGTTTTATTATCATCGCGCACGTAAACGACATACTGATCATTGACAATCGGGTAATGTCCGTATGTGTCAGCCTTAGGGAAATTATATTGTGATCCATTGTAATGAAAAATAAGGCTGTCCTTCCCGCGTTCCCAGCTTGTCGGTGGATTCGTTGCACATAACACATCGTATGCATCAGGCAACTGCAGCACACGCATTTCATATTGTTCAAAGAAGTTGATATTTACTGTTGAGGGAGAGAAGTATACTCTTCCCTGATATTCAGGTTGGTAGTCTGGGTAGTTATACGCGTCCTGACATGAAGCAGGTACTATTAGCAGAAATGATAATAGAATCAGGAGTATGAATCTTCTTGTAATTATTTCGGATAAGCTCATAAACCCAATCGAGAATCGCACTTACCATTCCTCCTTGACCTTCAGCAATGCGCAATCAGGATGATTCCGCTCCGGCCGACAAGGATGTCGCCCCCCCAATTACCAGTCGGCCCACCATTACCAGCCGCCCCACCAGAAGTACTTCACGAGGAAACAATCCAAGCCCTGCACAGCTGTATGATTGTCGGTGAGTGCCGATGGGTTGAAATCGACCTCCTCCTGGAACATCCCGACCATGTACGAGTTCCTGTCAGCATCGACCGCGATCCCCCACGGGCTGTCACGGTTCGCTCCCCCGACTACAGTTGTCCAGCGATGGTCACCGTTAGTGTCCAGCGACGTCAGGTAGCAGTCGGTCTGTCCGGCAGCAGTCAGGTTGTAATCACCCGGACCGGGATCGAAATCCATCGTGTTGTTGAAGTAACCCGCTATGTAGACGTTGCCCTCGTAATCGCAATCGACTGCGTAAGCCTTGTCGGCATCGTCTCCAACACCGTTCGGACCTCCCCACGCTTTTGACCAGACGAACTCACCGGTGTTCGAGTACCGAACCGCGAAGGAATCGAGCTCGGTCTGTGCCGTCCAGAGCTCCTGACCCGGACCCGGCATGAAGTCGACCGTATCACCGAAGCATCCGACCGCGTACACGCTCCCGAGATCATCGGCCGCGACATCGAAGCTGGAATCACTGGAATCGCCGCCCCATCCGTAACCCCACTGGAAATTCAGCGTCGAGTCGAATGAGCTCAGGTATGCGTTGGAGTAATATCCGGGAGCGGTGAAGTTCTGCGTGCCGCTGTCGGGATCAAGGTCAACGTTGTCCCAGAATTCACCAGTAACGTAGACATTTCCCATGTTATCCACATCGACAGCCCGTGCTATGCATGTTCCCTCACCGTAACCGTGCCAGATCTTCGAGAAAATGTAATTTCCGTTCGGCTCGAATTTACTCAGGTAACCGGATGTCGGAATTGCATCGACATAATCTACTCCCGGGCCGGGATCGAAGTCGCACGCGCCGTTCATGTAGCCGCACACGAAAATATAATCGGTATCTGTGCACGCCACACCAAGAGCCTTGTCAGCGTACGGCGCACCCCATGTGCCCGCCCACTGGAATGTGCCATCGGGTGAAAATTTGGACAGGAAGCTGTCCCAGTCACCGTTTCCGTTGTGAATGTCAGTACCGGGACCGGGATCGAAGTCAACCTCCTCATTGAAGTAACCTGCAATGTAAATGTTTCCCTCACTATCGACCGCGACATCTTCCCCGCCTTCGTGCCATTCACCACCCCACGTCCGGACCCAGAGAAAATCCCCATCGGTATCGAACTTGCTCAGGAATGCGTCCTCGTAACCGCTCCAGCCGGTGACCGTGTGCTCCTCCACGCCTTCTCCCGGATCGAAATCGACAGTCCCGCGGAAGAAACCTGTGATATAGACATTTCCCTCGCTGTCAACCGCGACCGATTGCGCCATATCGAAATCGGTACCACCCCATGTACGTGCCCATGAACCCGGTCCGATGGTGACATTAACCATCGCATACGATGTCAGGTTCAGGTACTCAGGAGACCCGGCATTCTCATTATCCTCAACTGAGATAAGGCAACGATAAATTCCCTCATCCGCGAGCTTCGTGTCCGGTAACGTGATCAGCCACGATGAATATCCATCGAACTGACCCATAAGCTCTGCCTCCACAATGCCGTCGAACAAATCCTCACACTCGGCGATTGGAATTCCGTGGCTTTCAGAACCCTGGTAATCGTAGACGTCCAGCTGGAAGTTCGCGAAACCGCCGTTAATGGTCGTGTGAGATTCCGGCAGTGGTCCGGTGACTTCAATCTTCCACGGCTCGGGGCAGTTTGCCTCGGGAGGGAAGTCAGTCATAGGGTCGGTAACCGGAAAATTGGTCGGTGGAGCCCACGATGCATCGACCGCGTAGCCAAGTGTGAAAATCGACCCTGTTGGAAATCGGAGTCGATATGTTCTCGTGACTGAGTCCGCGGCGTAAAATGCATTCCGGGTGTTCGTAAAATCCTCAGTTGAATGCCGAAGGTAACCGTTAAGGGTCGCAGAGGGGAGTGTCGGTGTTGAGAATTTACCCGGGATGTATCCCTGGAGGCCCCCGGGACCCGAACCCCATGTGAAAGGATTGTAAAGGGTCGTGTAACCGTCAGCGTTCAGGCATTCGCCGTCACCGAGCGATGAATCGCTGACCGTAAGCCCGGATTCGGTAAAAAATCTGGTGCCGTCGAACATGACGATACCCCTCACGTCGAAGCCGGTGAAATTCGTGCCGGGGAAGGGATGAATCAACTGGATATCAACGAGTTTGGAGCCGTCCGCGTCGGTCTGGAAGTTTGTAATATTGACGCATGTCGTGCACGGTCCATTTTCGAGGAATCCCAGGATGTTCCAGTGGTCCGCGACCTGCCTGAGTGGGATCAGCTCAATCTTATCCTGAGCGAAGTCGACTGAAATGATGTAATAACTTAAGAGATGGTGTCCCGAATCACTTGATTCGGAGTGCTGTATAGCGGGAAGATCCGGCGATGGGGATATGGGGCTGTCGGACCGTCCGCATGAAACCAGAAGTACGCTCACTATCAGAACCAACAGTAAAGAAGATTGGAAATACCTCACCGTAGCACCTTCTTCATATTGATATCATTTGATATTGTAGCATGAAGGTTATGAAAATACTTGGACAGATGGAGCGTACACTGAAAATACAGGTCAGTCGAATATGAATCTCTTCCTGACGTCCTTCGTGATGTTCCAGGTGCAGCTCATACCCTTTGGAAAGATGACCAGGTCTCCTGTGCCGACCGTTACAGGTTCACCCTCGTCGGGAGTGATGGTAACTTCACCCTCGAGAAAATAACACGTCTCTTTATCGGTGTAGGTCCACGGGAACTCTGACACCTCTTTTGTCCAGAGGTCCCATTCGAACACGCCAAGTTCTGCGAGCCGATCCTCGGTGGGTTTTGCTTCGATTCGAATTTTTTTCATGTTGTTCCTCAGTTGGATGTAAAACAGTATCGTTACCGGCCACTTTAAATGGCATGCTGCCAGTTATCTTCCTTCCCACTCTGTAGAAATGACGCCTTCTTTATCTATCATCGAAAGAAATGCATCGACTACCTTCGGATTGAACTGGGAACCGGCAAATTTTTTCAGCTCCGCCGATGCCTGCTCTACTGTTAGTGCTACACGGTAAACCCTCGTTGATGTCATCGCATCCCAGGCGTCCGCAACCTGCACGATGTAGCTTTCTATAGGGATCTCGTCTTCCCTGGTGCCGCGAGGGTACCCGGAACCGTCATAATGCTCCTGCGATCCCGCGAGGATGGCAAGCTCCTCCTCGAGGTAACTCAAGCCACGGATGATATCCTCTGATAGCTCGGCGTGAAGCTTGATATGTTCGTATTCCTCGTCCGTGAGCCGTCCGGGCTTGTGCAGTACGGCTTCCCGTATGCCTATTTTCCCGACATCGTGAAGCAGTGCCGCGGATTTCAGCATCATGATACGGGATTCTGACAATCCCATTTCCTTCCCGCACCTTACAGCGTACTCCGCGACCCTGTCCGAATGACCGCGAGTGTACTTGTCCTTCGCTTCAAGAGCGGTGATCAATGCGTTGACCGTTTCATGGTACGCAAGCCGGAGCTGTGTTGTCGCACGTACGTGCGCGATGCTTATTGCAGCGAGAGCCGCGAAGGACTGCATCAGTTCCGCGTCGTCCTCGACAAAAAGGTGCTTGGCGGCGCGGCTGTCGAGGTAGACCACTCCCAGTGCTTCGGTTCCCTTGTTCGTCTCAGCGATCAGCGGTGCGACAAGCACGGACCTGATCTGGAATGCCTGTACGCTTTCAGCGTTGCAGAATTCCGGGTCGTCCTGCACGTCGGGATTGACTAAAACATTGCGCTCATCGAACGCTTTTCTGGCGATGGTGTTACAGATCTCGAGTTCGACGCCTGTTGGAATGTTTTCATCGGCACCGTTCAGGGTCGCGGGTTCGAGGGTCTGTTTAATCTCGTTCCACATGAGGATATACCCTCTTTCAGCGTGGGTCAGCCTGATTGCTTCGCTGAGCGTGGCCTCGAGAACATCGATCGGGCTGTCAGCCTCGACAAGGTCTACAGCGCACTTTGCGACAATGTGCGCACGGTCTGAATGCTCGATAAGATGCTCGACAGCGTGACGCATGCGTTCCAGAAGACTCTTGTGCCCCTCGGCGCACGCTTCATCTGCTAGAATTTCCAGTGCTTCACGAGCCTCATCGCCGATGTCGAGATGACGTCTTTCGTTTGAATCCGTCTGATCGGGATTTCCAGTCATTGCCCTATAATACAATCAATATGGTGGAGATGTATAAATATATTCCGATAATCCAATTTTTTATACTGGCTCGCAATCGGCAAAAATGCTAAATTCTATGTGAACCGATGAGCGACAATTCATCCATGCCCATTACGAGACTCGGACTGGTCGTGCATCCGCAGTATGATGTTGCGGAGGATGCCGTGGTCAGGTTCCGCAAAGCTGCGGACGCGTCGGGTATTGAGATAATAGAGAGCTCTGAATTGTCCCGGAATACTGATGAGTCGCCCTGCCAGGCGATTGCGTCTATTGGCGGGGATGGGACACTGCTGGCTGCGGTACGAAGCGGTTACCCGTTCGATATTCCCGTGATGGGAATTAATGTAGGTGATCTTGGTTACCTGACCACGCTGGGTGTCGAAGAGATCGAACGATCCACTAAACGTCTCGCGAAGGGTGAATACTGGGTCGAAGCGCGATCGATGATCGAGGCGGTTATCCATGGGGAAGCTGAATCCGAAACCCGGCTTTTAGCACTCAACGATATAGTCATTCACAGAAATGTGCCGGCCGGAGGCCTGATGGCACTGGATGCGGAGCTTGACGGCAGGTTCCTTGCAACGTACGAGGCTGACGGTTTGATAATTTCCACCCCTACAGGATCGACCGGATACAATATGTCTGCCGGCGGCTCGATTTTATCCCCCACCCTGAAGGCGCTGATCATCACCCCCATCTGCGCTCATTCCTTCAGCGCGAGGAGTCTTGTCATAGATGACGGGAGTGTGCTGGTCGTGCGACCACGGCTGAAGATGGTAGGGGAAATTGCTTTTGCGCTGGCGGATGGCCAGGAAATTGCCGAACTCGTCAACTGCGCTGTCAGGGGTCATTGCGATCCGGAAAATTATAAAGACTATTGCATGGTCACGATAAAACGAAGCGAGCGCAACGCCGGGTTAATAAGGTTCGACGAGGTTTTCTTCTCGGACGTGCTTCGCGACAAGCTGGGATGGGCGGAAGCGGCCCCGGAAAAGAAGCGAATTCAAGAGACCAATCGGTAAGCTCGAATGTTGAAAGAACTCAGCATACGCGACTTCAAGCTGCTCAGGGATGTCACGCTGACGTTTTCCGACGGCATGACCGTGCTGACAGGTGAGACCGGCGCCGGTAAGACACAGTGCCTCGAGGCGCTTGTCGCGGCGATGGGAGCGAGGTCGGGTGACGACAGCATTTCAAAAAAGGCACAGAAGGCTGTGCTGACCGCGATATTCGATATCGGGCACCGTCCCGACGTCGCAAAATCGCTTGTTAAGGCCGGATTTCTTGAGGACGATGAAACTGAGCTGATACTGGAGCGCACGATCGTTCGCTGCGGACGGTCGCAGGGACGGCTGAACGGCAGGCGCGTCCCGATCGGCACTCTTCAGACGGTTGCGGGATCGCTGGTCGATCTCCTCGGACAGAATGCGCGTGCTGACATTCTCAACCGTCCCGCACTGGAGATCCTTGACACACTTGGCGATGATTCGCATGCGTCGAGACTGGCAAAGGTAAAGCAACTACATACCGACTGGAAGGCTGCCGGCAGGACGTACGAAACCGAAAAAGCAGAGATCGAGAAGGTCAAAGAGCGTCGGGAGCTCGTGGAGTTCCAGCATGCTGAGCTTGAGAAAGCGGATATAAAAGCGGGAGAGGAAGTAAAGCTTACACGGGAAAACGAATTACTGGAAACTGCGAAGGACAGGCTTGAGGACTCACTGAAGGCAGCGTCGCTGCTTTCGGGCAACGATGATGAGACAACGGGGGCAAGGGATCATCTCCAGGAAGCACTCGATCTTCTGAATAACCTAATGGCGTCGGATCTTGCGCTGAAAGGCGAGTACCTGAGGCTTCGCGAGATGGTTTACCTGTCGGAGGAGCTTGCGGACACGCTCAGGCGATACGCTGAGAACATCGTGGATGATCCCGAACGTCGTTCTTACGTCGAGGCAAGACTGGGCGTCATTCACCAGTTGAAGAGGAAATATAAAACCGATGAGGACGGTTTGATTTCCCTTCGGAGTAAACTCACAGAGGAACTCGAGAAGGTAACCGGTGCATCCGACCGTCTGAAGGGCCTGGCGAAGAAGAGAGACTTTGCCCGTGAGAAGTACCTGAAGGACGCTGTCGCCCTGTCCAAAGCCCGTTCGAAGCTGGCGAAGAAAATTTCGAAGGAAGTTAAAAATCATCTCGCCGACCTCGATCTTCCCAACGCGACATTTACTGCGAAACTTGATTCGGAGCTTGAGAACCCGAAAAATTTCCGCGCCGACGGAATCGATCGTGCCGTACTGCTTATTGCGACAAATCCCGCGCAGGAACCCGCGCCGCTGAAGAAGGTGGCGTCGGGGGGTGAACTCTCGCGATTGCTGATCGCGCTTAAAACGGTCCTTGCGAACCGTGACCGGGTCCCGGTGCTCGTTTTCGACGAGGCGGAAGCCGGGATCGGCGGTGAGACTGCGTTCAGGGTCGGGGAGAAGCTTGTAGAACTGAGTGGCAGCCACCAGTTGATACTCGTGAGCCACCTTCCCCAGATAGCGAGCCAGGGCAGGGGCCACTGGGTGATCGAGAAGTCGATGGATAAGAAGGACACGAGGGCCAGCGCGAGGGAAGTGACCGGCGACGCGAGGGTTGAGGAGATTGGAAGGATGCTCGGTGCGCGCGGTGACCGGGCTGCGCTTGAACGTCTGGCACGGAGCTTCCTCGAGGAATTACCACGTAAATCAACGGTATCTCCCTAGTTTCCCGATTACTTTATTAAATATCAATTTTCATCTGTATGAAAATAATGTAGAATCCATAGTTGTGAACACAGGCTTTGCGATCGAATTCTGGATTCTCGCGCTGCTGTCGATGTGGATGACGGCTACCGCCATCATTGTGCTCAGGGCACGCAGGCAGAGGGTGGAGGAAATGCAGAACCTGTACCAGCAGGTGATCGGCTCCGTCCGGACCGGTGATCTCCCCCGTGCGATTCTGATACTCGAAGGCGAAGCCGGACCGCTTGCCACTATCCTTTCCAGCATCCTGACCGAATCAACCAAGTTCACCCCGAAATTGAAGGTCTCTTACAAGGTGACGGTCGAGAGCCTTAAGCGGCGGGACCTCATACGTACTAATCCACTCAGGATCGTATCGATGCTGTCAGTTCTTGTGGGGCTACTTGGAGTTCTGAATCCGGTAATCTCGCTGATGACCGGAGGTCAGAATTCCTGGATTCCGGTCCTTTACCTTCTGATTCTCGCTCTGATCATCAGCCTTGTTTCGTACATATTCCTGAGACTAGCCGACCGTCAGCAGCGTGAAAACCTCGACTTCGCCAGCGACCTCGGACGGGACCTCCTCAATTATCTCCTGAGTCCGGAAAGCCCGCTTCGCACACTTCGCGGTCAGGCCTTCCCCCTTCCCCAGTAATAACCGGTACTTTTGGAACAATTTATGCCGATAACCTTAGTGGATTAGTCATGCGCTAATGTTACTATTCCAGCCCTGTTTACCGGTAGGAAGGTAAATTTACTGTTATGAAGAGAGGTTACACGGCATACCTGCTATGTGCGATCCTGCTACTTTACTCGGGTCCGCCGGCCGGTGCACTCGATTTCAATGAGGCAATCGAGACACATGTCGCGGTAAATCACGGTCCCTCGACCGATATGTACATCGCACTCACGTTCGACGACGGTCCAAAGCCGTTAACTCCGGAGCTTCTGGCGATCCTGGATACGTATGGTGTCCGTGCGACATTTTTTATCTGCGGCTCGTTCGTGGACGACTGGCAGGCTGAATTCGACCTCCTTTGCGATTCGGGACATGAAATTGGCAACCATTCCTGGTCGCATCCGAACCTGAGCTGGCTGTGTGAGTACGATATCATCGAGCAGCTGCAGCCGACGAATGATCTGATCGAGGATTGTTCGGGGCAATACCCGCAGTTGTTCCGACCTCCCTACGGTGCTTACAACCAGTATGTCATTGGTGCCGCTGGCCGTATGGGTATGGCCACGATCATGTGGGATATTGATCCTAAGGACTGGAAAGACCCGGGTCCTGAATATATCGCCGATTATGTGATCTCACGGGCAACGTCTGGTTCGATTGTCCTCCTCCACGAGGGGCATCCGAACACGCTTACAGCACTTCCCATTATTCTGGACACTCTCATGGCCGAAGGTTACAGGTTTATAACCGTGGGAGAGATGCTCGGGCTGTATCCCGGTATCGCACGTAAGGTTAGAAACGAAATTGATTACCCTCTGAAACCGGAAGAGAGAGGATTGTTTTAGTTCCCGAACCTCAAATGTTAAGTCGCATACTTTTATCCTGATAAAGCCTGATTGGTCCCAAATTCCTGCCCGGCTAAGTGTTATACTATCGCCCGCTGACATGGAGGTCCGTTAACAGGCTTGGCTGTGACGGAAATGATCCCGGACCGGGAGCAGGGATACAACCATTATGCAAATAGTCATCGCAGGAGGAGGACCTGGGGGAGCCGTATGCGCCCGAACTCTCGCTAAAGCGGGTCACCGGGCTATTCTGATCGAAGCGTCGAGGAGCAGCGATAAACCCTGCGCCGGCGGTCTGCCGTCCATGCTCTTCGAGCATTACGCGATTCCCGACCTTCTGGTAAAACAGCGGACATCAGGCGTCATTTTCCAGGCACCGTCGGGACTTCGCATCCATGCGGAATTTCCTGAAGGCCAATATATAGCTACAGTTAACCGTCACGAGTTCGATTCGCATCTCAGGTGGGCTGCTGAGGACGCAGGGGCGATCCAGGTTGACGGCAGGGTGCTGGGCTACGATGAGAAGGGTAACAAGCTCCTGGTCAGGTACAGGGGACCCGACGGAAATGTCAGGACAACCGAGGCCGATTACCTGATTGGCGCTGACGGTGCTCACAGCCGTGTTGCAAGGCAAACCATGGGAGAGCTCCTTCCAATGGTTATTGGAATCCAGGAGGTTATCGAGCCGGTTCCTGACCGGATGCAGGTGCTGGGGAATAACTGCCTGTTTAACTATTCACCCGCTGTGAGTCCGGACTTCTACGGCTGGATATTTCCAAAGGGGGAACAGGTTTCCGTTGGAATCGGCACCCGTCTTGAGAACCGTACTAAGCTGCAGACTCTCCTGAATCGAATGAAGGAGATGCACTCCGATCTCCTGGAGGGTGGTAAATCGATCAAGCGTAACGGCGCGTTGATTCCAAGTGGTCAATATAAAGAGCACGGGCTGAGGAGAGTGCTTCTTGTTGGCGACGCTGCCGGGTTTGTCCTTTCTGCCTCCGGTGAGGGAATCTACTTCGCGATGAGATCGGGTGAAATTGCGGCTGAAGCGATCGTGGCTTTCGGCGAGAAGCGTTCGGACATTCTTGTCAGCAAGTACACAGACATGGTGAACCGCGAAATCTCGCCAATTTTCAACTACTTCAGCAAAATCGAGCGCATCACGTATAAGTCGACAGTTAATCGGGAAGTATTTGTTCGGCTGACGAAAGATAAATTTATGGCGCGGAAGATCCTGAGCGCCTTTTCCACTAAAATCCGTTACCGTACGCCCTTTTTCAAGAAGATCGCGGTGATGTTCGAACTGCTTGCGATACGTTTGAATGTAGCATTGACGGTGTCGCGACATCCGGATTTCGGAAAATAGCACGTCCCGGTGGGGGTACCGGCACCGGTTCATGATTTTTCTTGCGTACGGCGTTATTACGGGCTAATATCGGTATCTACAAGTTGAACCGTCGGGAGGCTTTACGCTTATGCCGTGTAACCTGCTTAAATTACGAGTGACATTATCCGCAACGTTAACAATTACAGCTATGTTCCTGGTATCAATGCTGCTTGCAGGATGTGGCGTCCAGTCAAAGCACAAGGTCAGGAGTTTCATGAACGAGGAGGAGCTTGCGGAGATCGATGAAATCTACAATCCCCCGGTTGAGGAGGACGACACGGAGAACGGGGATGAGCCAAGGGAAATAGAGCCGTTTCTGGTCGATGTCGATGGACCTGTCATGAGGATGAACGGAGTAGACATTCCCGCGGAGCCAGTAATTGAGCTCTACGAGTATTACGCGTCATTCAGGGATGATGACTTTATTGTTCTCAAACAGGAAGCCTGTCGTGAAATCCTGCAATCCTATTCATCGATGAGCCAGTGGCCGGATTCAATACAACCGGCGCTTGAGAGAATGGCTGAGATCAAGGCGCAGGCGGAGTCCGGAGTCCCGTTCGTTAACCTCGTGGTTGAAAACAGCCAGGAACCCGGAGCACAGGAAGGTGGTGGTGACCTCGGTCGAATAACACGCGGCATGATGGTCGCTCCATTCGAAGCAGTTGTGTTCACGGCACCAATCGGTGAAGTATATGGTCCGTTCCCGACAATTTTCGGTTGGCACCTGGTTGAGATCGGGAGCAGGGATGAATCCGATCCGGATAATCCCTTTGCGGAAGTGAGACACCTGCTGCTGTTTCATGGACTCGATCCCGAAAATGGGCAGGAGATTAGAAATAACCTTGAGCGTTGGAACAACCTGGCTGACATTGAGATCGTTGCAGAAGAGCTCAATGAAGTCCTCCCGTGGCTGGCTGAACCTGAGGAAACTGAAGAAAATCCGGTTTAACAACCGGCAGAATAGATCAAACCAGGTTGACTTGCTGATTTAGAGAGAAATTTGGTCGGGTAAACAGGCTCGGGTAGTGCTGTTGAAGTTGTCGCTTTAATAAACAATTCCGTAAGGTAACGTGGACGACAAACATGGCGACATCAGAGAGGACAACGGGTATACCCCGGGAATCGACAACCAGGCCGGTGTTAGATAAGGCACGGTTAACGCTTGTCGACCTGATGGACGTAATAGATAACCTTATCGGCACGGTCGAGAGAGCCACCGAGGATGCTCGTCAACTGCTGGACGAACAGAATTCACTCAGGGGAAAAATCAGTGAGCTTGAGACCGAATGCGAGAGAATGGCTGTCCTCGAGACAAGCCTGAAACTGAAGAATGAGGGCATCGCCAGGCTTGAAACTGAAACCGACGCTCTCCTGCGGACGATCGAGAGCCAGAATCAACAGCTTGAGATGATGAGCAATGAGGTCGAGAGAATTCCCGGCCTTAAAGAACAGCTGCAGGAGGAGCTTCGCAGGATCGCTGATCTCGAAAGTGCCAATCGTGACCAGAAAAAGGATATCGAGAAGCATTGCGAGGACCTGAAGAAAGCCCAGGGGGATGAGGGCAGACTTCTGACAATTGAATCGCAGCTCAGGGATCGAAATCAAAGGATACAGAACCTTCTCGGACGGATAGAAGAGCTCGAAAAAGATAACAGTGCCCTTGACGCAAACAGAACCCGTCTGGCGGAAATTGAGTCACAACTTGTGGATAAAGACAGGGAACTTACAGTCTTGAATGATAGAGGTGAGCAGCTTGAAAGGGAGAGGGAGGAAGCCAGGGAGAAGCTGGAAAGCATAGGCAGGGAGACATGGAGAATTGCGGAGCTGCAATCCGCACTTGATGATGAGAAAAAACTTACTGGAGACCTTCAGGCTGAGACCCTGAAGCTTGAACGTAAAAGGGACAAGCTTCTTGACCTTCTGAAGGAACGAGGAATAGACGAATGACACTGAAATACCGACTTACAGTAATAAGGGAAAAAATCTGGCTGGTAATCCCGCTCCTGCTGGTTCTGGCCTACGTGGGATTCGCCAGTCCTGCAACGGATAGCGACAAAGCACAGGCGGATGATATCGAGGAAGTTAACGCGGTACTGGATGCCTTCGAGGATGCGTACTCAAACGAGCAACTGAACGACCTTCGCCAGCTTTTTTTCGCTGAGGCGGTTATCGCCTTCGATGTGGCAGGAGGTGATAACCAGAGAGTGTATAACCTTGAAAACTGGCTTGAAAGCACGCAGGAATATACCTTTGATACCAACGATTATATTTCAGATCAATTGACAAACCGTGAGGTCCAGGTTTTCAGGAACATTGCCTATGTGGTGTGCGATTACAGGTATGAGGACGAGAACAACTTAGGCCTGGGTGTCGATATTTTTACGCTCATGAAGATGCGCAACCGTTGGCGGATCCTCAGCCTGCAGTTCACCGGAGAACAGGGTTCAAATCAGTAAGGGATCAGCCCCGTTAATCCGATTTGTCAGTACCAGATCAAATTAAGTTTAAGTAAAACTTGCAAAGCTCACCTGGTTGAAGTAAAAATATTCTGTTTTTGGCTTTACCTGCCAGCTTGTGATAAAATTCACAATCTTGTTTTATTATGTATTCCGATGTGCCGGGAGTACCAGGAGTCACTGGGATCGATATGAAATCCTCCTTACCATTTAAATACAAGCTGCCTGCTTGGCTGTGGGTTATACAGGTAATAACGGGACTACTGCTTGTTATCTATGTGATCATACATACCATCGATAACGCCACTATCCTGATCAGCCAGGAACTGTACGAGCACATGCTGGCGTTCTGGCACGAGACTATTCCCGGCTGGATCTACATTTTAATGGTACTCGGGCTTGTCGCGATTTTCCTTGTCCATACATTCAACGGAATACGCATAGCGAGCAAGCCGTACAAGGAGATCGATCTTTCCTGGCGCCATAATCTGAAGCTGAAGCACACGGGCACTGCGTTCTGGTACACGCAGGTCCTGACCGGAAGCGCGATCGCGATGTTCGGGGTCTGGCACCTTCTCGTGCAGCACGGAACCGAGGCCACGACCACGGCAGTTCAATCTGCTGAGCGCGTTTCACCTGTCATATTTACCATGTACCTGGTTTTCCTTGCAGCACTCATGTATCACGCGTTCAATGGATGCAGAAGCGTGTTACTGAAGCTTGGACTTGCCACGGACAAGGGCAGAGAGGGGGTTCTTATCGGTTTTATGGCGTTGCTGTTTATAATTTTCTTCTCGGCGGGAGCATTGAGCATTGCGAAATTCCTTCCTGATCCGATCGCGGCACCGGTGACGTATCCCAGTGGTGGTGCAAATGAAGGTGCCGACGGACATAACGAGCCGGCGATCGGGCATGGTGACTTAGGTGAATCAAATGTGGCCCGTCCGGCTGGCGATTTGCCGATCTTTACAGGTGGGAGTGATACCGAAGTCGATGACGATGAATCCTCTGAAGTTACAGGCAGGGGTGGGGAATAAAAGGGAATTGTTATGAAGATTTTCGATTATGACGTAATTATTATAGGTGCCGGGCTCACTGGGGAAAGGGCCGCGGTCGCAGCACATGAAGATGGCTCGTCGGTAGCAATAATCTCCCTCGTACAGCCGAGGCAGTCGCACTCGAACGCCGCGCAGGGAGGAATCCAGTGTTCGCTGGACAACATGGGAGAGCAATCGGCTGGTGACGACTGGAAGCTTCACTTTGACGACACCGTTCGTGGCAGCGACTGGGGAGCCGACCAGGACGTAGTCGAGCAGGTTACCCGTGCGGCACCGAGACTTATCAGGGAAATGGAGTACTTCGGATGCCCGTTCAACCGCACGTCCGATGGAAAAATAGAACAGCGTAATTTCGGTGGTACGTCTGTATGGCGTGCCGCGTTTGCGGCCGATTTCACCGGGCACGCGCTCCTCTATGCGATCGACCAGGAGGTCATGCGCAAGGGGATAGAAATTTTCTGGCGGGTGCAGGTTATCTCATTGATCCTGAACGGCGACCGCGTGATCGGTTGCGTCGCAATGGACCTCAGGACCGGGGAACTGATCGCATTCCATGCAGGCAGCACAATTCTGGCGACCGGTGGCAGCGGGAAACTCTACTCGGAAAGCACCAACGCGATTATCTGTCGAGGTGACGGGCAGTTCCTGGCATACAACACTGGAAAAGTACCGCTAGGGAACATGGAAGCCGTTCAGTTTCACCCGACCGGCATGTACCCGGTCTGGATTCTCCTGACCGAGGGGTGTCGCGGTGATGGTGGGGTGCTTCGAAACAAGGACCATCACGAGTTCATGTGGGATTACGCGTCAGCGAAGGGGAACCTTGCGAGCCGCGACGTGGTCAGTCGCGGGATGATCAGTGAAATTCGCGCGGGACGGGGTATCGAAGGGGATTTCGGTCCGCACATATGGCTCGATCTAACACATCTTGGACGCGATAAGATTATCTCAAGGCTGCGTGACGTCCACGACATCGCGCGTGACTTCGCCGGGATCGATGTGGTCACGGAGATGGCTCCGGTGAAGCCGGTGCAGCACTTTATGATGGGCGGTGTCAGGATCGACATCGATTGCCGCGCGAGGGGTGTCGAGGGTCTCTACGCGGGTGGCGAATGCGCGTGCTGGGACATGCACGGCTTCAACCGTCTCGGTGGAAACTCAATGCTTGAAACTATAGCTTCCGGTTATTTCTCGGGCACCACTGCCGCGAAGGACGCGTCGGGACGAACATCCGGAGCCGGTGATCTTGCCGCGATCCACGATGAGGTTAAAAAGCAGGACGAGATAATCGAAGAGCTTCACAGGCACGATCCGGAACAGAACTCGTTCGCATTACACGAGGAAATGGCCGTCCTGATGACTGAAAATGTCGGTATTTTCAGGACCGGTGAGCTTCTCGAGGCAGCCGTAGAGCAGCTTCTGGACATTCGTGCCCGTGCGGACCGCATAGGACTGACTCACAAGGTGAGAGGACGGTCCCTCGAGCTCGAAATGGCGCTGCGAATCCCGTACATGGTCGAACTTGCGCTGACAATCGCGCAGGGCGCACTGAAACGGACCGAGAGTCGCGGTGGACACTATCGTGAGGATTATCCAGCGCG
The DNA here is from genome assembly GCA_030614715.1 of Planctomycetota bacterium. Lineage (GTDB taxonomy): Bacteria > JAJVIF01 > JAJVIF01 > JAPKYR01 > JAPKYR01 > JAUWTM01. The sequence goes on along the minus strand of JAUWTM010000011.1, from coordinate 12,025 downwards.
AAACGATGACGAATGGCTGAACAGGACCCTTGCATACAAGCAGGAGGGCGATCCGCTTCCACGGCTTGAATACGAGGAAGTCGTTCTGACCCACCTGCCGCCGGGTGATCGGGGCTACGGCGAGAAGGCCCCGCCACCTGCGAAGGATAAATAAAGGTAAGAAGGCAAGATACCGGAAATGGCTGACAATAAAAGGACACTGAAATTTAAAATCTACCGTCACGATCCGCAGGACCCGTCAAGCGAGCCGCACTACGACACGTTCGAGGTGCAGGATCGCCCGTACCTGTCGGTATACCTCGCGATGGAGGAGATCCAGCAGAAACAGGACCAGAGCCTTTACTACGACATCTGCTGCCGGTCGAATGTCTGTGGGTCATGCGCTGTTAATGTGAACGGTCAGCCGAAGCTTGCGTGCAAGACACAGATGAAGGATCTGCCCGATGAGGTCATTGTGGAGCCGCTCCGGTATTTCGATCACATCAAGGACGTAGCGGTCGACAAGGGTCGATGGTTCATGGAGATGTCCCATCGCCTGAAAGGCTGGATGCACACCGACAAACCGTTCAACGAGAAAATTGAAAATATACAGAAAGAGGACGACCGGATACCGGTCTACGAGGCTGAAAGGTGTATCGAATGCGGTATCTGCATCGAGGCATGCGGAGCCGCCCATCACGATCCCGAATACCTTGGGTCGGCGGGAATGAATCGCGCGTACAGGTTTATTATCGACACACGAGATGTCCGCGCCCTCGATGAATTTGCGGAGCAGCTGTTTACTGAATCGGGTGTGTTCGGTTGTGAAGCGATGCTGGGCTGCCGCAACTTCTGCCCGAAGGAAATCCCGCTTCCGTATCATTTCGGAATTCTGAGAAGACGTATACTCGGAAGGATATTGCTGGGGAAGAAATAAGGATCCGATCAGGTAGTTGACTACCTGTCGGCATTCACACCGGGCGACATGGAGTGTGTAAGCCGTCAGGAAGAGGTAATTATCGATCCCCGGGTAACAAGGGATTTTTTATTTTGTATTGTTACCCCCTCCCTGACGGTCGGGGCACTGTTATGTAGGGGCACCGGTGGTCCATTTCAATTTATAATGCAACTTAAACGTCTGAAGAGTGTCTTTTAACTACGTAAATGTTGCGAATCGGGGATAAATCTGATTTAGTGTATCTTAATCCGAACCGGAGGCGAACATGCTTTTTTTTGGCTGGATGTCATGGATCTTAGGGGGCGCAATCCTGCTTGTGATACTCGTGGTGGGTGTAACGGTTTGGATGGCAGCAGAGTATTTCGGATTGCGCGGTCATTTCAATCCCGATGAAAACCTTATCGGTGAGATCGGCACGGTAAAGAAGGAATGCACGCCTCACCAGCGGGGGAAAGTCTACGTGGACGGTGCCTACTGGGAGGCCGTCAGCGAATTCGGGCATTTAGCAGTGAGTGATGATACAAGAGTTGTCGCTGTGAAAGATAAGTTCCTTGTTGTACAGAAAGTTGACCTTGTCGGCAGTGGGTCAAAGCAGGTTTGACACTGATTACAATTAGTTTACATAGACCGATGAAATAGAAAACATAGAGGAGAACATATCATGCCTGATGGAATGCTTGGCGTAATCATTTCAATTATCATTATACTTTTTGTTATCAGCTGGTTCGTGAAAATCGCTTACGAGTTCGAGAGGATCGTCCTGTACACGCTTGGTAAATACCAGGGGCTGAGAGGTCCGGGTATAGTATTCGTCGTTCCGGTATTCCAGACAATCCGGAAGGTCGACATCCGTGTTATCACCCTGGACGTGCCGTCGCAGGAGGTAATTACCAACGACAACGTCACGATCAGGGTCAACGCGGTTATTTACTACAAGGTCATGGACGCGAACAAGGCGGTTAATAACGTCAGGAATTACAACCTCGCGACCAGCCAGATATCACAGACCACGCTCCGAAGCGTCCTGGGTGAGCACGAGCTGGATGACCTTCTGGCAAACCGTGAGAAGATCAACCAGACGCTGCAGTCGATCATCGACTCACAGACCGACCCGTGGGGCATCAAGGTCAGCATGGTCGAGATCAAGGATGTTGAGCTTCCCGAGACGATGAAGCGTGCGATGGCGAAACAGGCCGAGGCCGAGCGTGAGCGGCGCGCTAAGATCATCGCCGCCGAGGGTGAGTTCCAGGCGTCGCAGAAACTCCTCGAAGCCGCTCGTATCATGAGCCAGAACGAGATTACCCTCCAGCTCAGGTACCTTCAGACACTGGTCGAGGTCTCAGCGGAGAAGAATTCAACTACGATCTTCCCGCTCCCGATGGATCTCATCAAGCCGTTCCTCAATATGGCTGAGATGAATAAATCTCTCCCGGATGGAATGCAACCGAAGTAAGAATTGTCGATAGTAAACAATAACCCCGCATGGAAACATGCGGGTTTTTTAATTTGCCGAATGTCGGGCTTTGAGTTACAGGAGATCAAAGGTCTCCAGCCCACTGCCGAGAACGTATAGCCGGGAATTTTCCTTTCGGACACGAGTACCGCGGATGTCTTCAGAGATATTTGTGATTACTGGTGATTCGGCATTGGTTAAGTCAAGTTTCAGGAGCTGATCGAGTCCGATAATGTATGCAATCGGACCCTCGATAATTATGTCATGAAGGTTTCCCGAATTTAACGTTAGTGTATCGACGACCTCGACCGATCCGGGATCGGAAATTCTCATAATGTTCAAGAAATTGTACTCGCCGCTTTGCGCGCGAGTTATCGCGTACATGTATTGATCAATTGTCGCCAGGCATCCTCCGGTTTCATAATAATAAGGAGAGAACATTCCGATATGACCGTTGAGAATTACCGTGTCCACGTAGGTCATTAAGGCAGGATCGGAAATATCGGCTATATCGAGACCGGTTTGATGGGTGTCGATGTGAGTCAGCATGTACGCGAAGCCGTCCTGAACTTCCAGGTGCAGGGGAGTGTGGGTCAGAGGAAGAAGACCGGTAAGTACCGGGGATACCGGAGAGGAAATATCGATGGAGACCAGCCCGCTGGATGTAGTGATGTAAGCGTATGATCCATCGATTGCGATATCAGAGGGATCGCCCTCTATTGGTATTTCGGAGGCAATCGAGAGCATTTCAGCGTTGGAGATGTCTACCACGTAGAATTTTTCATTGCCGGCAGCCAGCAGATACCCATTGTGAATGGTGATCACATCCGGTCCGGATTCAACGTTAAGGACGTCGAGGATCTGGGCAGTCTGAGGATCGTTGTTACTTACTGAGATAATATTTCCAGGCTTATGTATCGTGATTGGCCAGAAACTCGATTCGTCCCTCGACACCAGGACGGTGTCGCCGTCGATCGCAAGGTCGGTTAGCTTTCCATCAAGACTGTAGATGAAAGCTGCGGTTTCTGAGGTCTCAGGAGGTGTAATATCATTGATGTGAGTTGCGATTCCCTGGTCGGTAACGAACGCATATCCATCGGTCAGGGTCGTGTTGAATCCGATAAGGTCCGGAATCTGCGCGACAACAAAGGCATCTTCTGGGGGATCGATGTCATATACAACCCAGCCGCCAACGTCATCGATGGAAGCTGTCCCATACAGGTATCCGTCCCTTACTTCGAAGTCCCAGCCATAGAAGGATGCCATCTCATTTATTTCTACGTAAGAATCAGGAGGGGTGATATCAATAATTTGGGCATACACGTTGAAGAAAAAAGTGTAACCGTTATCGACAATCAGGTCGTGGGCACTCCCGACGTGGAAAGTATGCAGGTACTCGATCTGATCGGGAATAGTGATGTCATAGACTGATATCCCCGTTCCCTCGCCATTATCGCCGACATACGTGTAACCGTTCTCGAAAGCAATATTATGAGGCAGGACCATGAGGTTGACGTATCCGGCCTCAAAGGCACTTTCAGGATCTGTAATATCGACAAAAGATATGGCATGACCCGCCGATCCAGACCCGGTACAACCAACCCATGCATAGTTATCCTTGATTGTTACCGACAGTGGGTATCCACAGGAGATGTCGACAGAGCCAACAAGGTGGGTCTCCTGCACCGGATCTACATCCACAATACTCAGCCGGGGGTTATCGATATCCTCCTGGGCGATATAGATGTATCCATCCTTTGATGCCAGATGGTTAACGTGGTACATCTTCAAATCATCTATCCTGGTGATCCATACGGGATTCAACGGATCGGAGATATCGTAGAAATGAAGGAAAAAGCCAGATGTTACAGCATAACAGTCACCTTCGGTGATGTTCAATCTCGGTGTGTAGTTCAGCCAGGGTGGAGTCAGTGAGGAAAAGTCGATCTCTCCATCATACACATATACACTCAACGGCTCATCGAGTTCGTCCGTCATGCCTTCATCATCGGTCACCCTGAAATTAACCTCGTAATTACCGGTTAAGGGCCATGAATGATAGACGTCCTGACCCTCTTCATCGAATGTGCCGTCACTGTCCCAGTCCCACTCGTAGAGGACGATCTCGCCACCGTCGGGATCGTAAGAGCCGTCATCGAAAAAATGGACGGGTTGATCCATAAATTGAGCTGCCGGATAAAGGTCAGCCACGGCTACAGGATGGAGCGATCCTGCCGGTACAATGTCTACTTTCGTTACGAACCATGCATTTACCTCCCCTAGGTTGGGATCATCCACGATGCTGTACGATTTGACCAGCATCGGATACGTGCCCGGTTCCGCACCGAATTCATTTGTTATCTGGCCTGCGTAATCGAAGGTGTCCTCATCGATCTGTGTGAAGTAGGAGCATATGACTGTACCGGAAAAGAGGTCCGGCGCTTCGAGCATCACAGGTCCGAGTGTAAGCTGACCCTGGTGATCCGATACGAGCACATGTACGCACGATTCATCGCCCTGCTCCGATGTCAGCGGCTCGCAAAGGTTGACCTCAACCATGTATGGCTCAAGGGAATTGGCATCGGGTGGGAAATCGATTTCGGGATCGGTGACAGGTCCGCCGGGATCGGTCCAGCAGACATCTACCGCGTACCCGAACTGCAGCGGTCCGGACGGTAACGCCAGCTTGACAGTTAATGTTTCTTCAGAACCCGGCAGGAACATCCGTCGAGGCTCGTCACTGGCATATGCGATGTACGGGTTGAGTGTCGCGGAGAGATCGCCACCGGTCGCAAACTGTCCCGTCCAGTATTTCAATGTCGGGGGAAGTGATGAATCCTCGGGGTACTCGGTCGGATTGAAAAGCTGTGTGAACCCATCCGGATTCAACAACACCGGAACGTCCTCACCCCATGCGGTTGTGCGTCCCAACTCGATGAAATCGTAGTCACCGCCCGATATGAAGATAGCTCGGGGATCGAAAATAGTCAGGTTCAGGCCATCATCGTATGGATGACGGATTGTTAGATCGAGCCAGAGTTCTCCGGGGAATGGTGCATGCAGATTGCTGATCTCCAGACAATCAGCGCACATGCCGCCTTCGAGAATGTTCGTTGCGTTGAGGTGGAATTCCGCTCCTCGCAGCGGTGTGATAACGACCTGGGTCCGATCCTCGTTTACTGTGCCGACCCAGAGCCCGAGAATATATCGATTCTCCGGAATGGACTCGTGTGACTGCCCACCTGACATGGCATCGGTAGTGGCCTGGTCCTGCGGTAATACAGGAACGGAATCGTGACCTGCGCAACCGATGACTAACAATAGAACTAGTGCAGTTAACAGATAAGTTGAAACCCTCATGCTGACTCCTGAAAAAATGTGGTGTGGGGGGTAAGAAAATGCGGTTTCCTAATCAGAAGTTACCATGGATCGATCAATCACGAAAGGTACCAGTGATCCGTTAATTTAGGATACCAGATACAATCGTACTGATTCCATCGAAGTCCTGTTAGTACAAGGTAACCGTGGACTTGCTCTGATCGATTTCCGGTTCCTCATCCTTCGACCAGTACTTGGTGACGCTGAGCATCTCGCGGACGAGCGATTCGGAGACGTATTGCTCGAGTGGCGGCTTCAGGCCGACCCTGCCCATAATTGCTCCGAGTTCCTCATCGGTATAAACCGGTACGTTGTCGTTCGGGCAGGGAAATCCGACATGCGATACGAGGTAATCTGAAAGCCAGAGAACCACTGCGAGTGGATTGAACGGCTCTTTCAGCGGGCTGTGATGCTTCCCGATCGCCTCTGCGATCTCTTCAGGCAGACGCCACGCGATCACAAATGCCTCGCCCCATATCTGGTGGTTGAAGCCGAGGTAGTCGAATTCCGCTTCAATTAACGGCCGTCCGGTTTCCTTTACATCTTCAATCGCGTTTGCCAGGTTGCGGTGCTCGGTCATGAGCATCAGCAGCATGCCAATATCGTGAAGAAGGCCGGCTGTAGCGGCTACATCGGGTTCGACCCCGCGCACCTTGCGCGCGAGGAACTTGGCCGCGACACTTGCAGCAGCGGCATGGCGCCAGACCGTCTCAATATCGAGTCCCGGGACCCCGTCAATCTTCATGCTCCTGGAGAACGACTCCTCGAGCACTACAGAGCGTACGGTGTCCAGGCCGAGAATCGTGACAGCTCTTTGAAGGCTGGTGACCTTTCCCTCCAGGCCGTAGAAGCTTGAGTTGACCCACCTGAGCATCTTTGCAGCAGTCGACTGGTCACGCTCGATCACCGTAGCTACTTCCCTCGCGCCTGAACCGGGCTGTGCAAGGACCGGAAGCAGGTCGAAGGTTACTGTCGGAAGTTTGGGAAGTGACTCGGTAAGGGTTTCCAGCAGCAACACGACCTCAATGTCAACGTCTTCGAGGGTCGGATACTGGGGGAAAGTGATGACAATTGGTTCGACAGGAGTTTCTGACGCCGACTCTTCGCACGGTGCAGGGGTCTCTGGTTCGCAAGGTTTATCGTCGACTGTTTCGGTCTCTGTGAGCTCACACGAAGTTTCTTTGTCGGGCACATCGGGAGCTACGGATTCCGGAAGATCGATATCCGGTATGTCCTCTCCCGTTTCGAGATCAGTTTCAGGTAATTTTACACTTCTGAAGAAAAAGTACAGGATCAGACCAACGACAATAATAGTCGCAAGTGAAGCTCCAATAATCCAGGCTACCTGCATATGATTCCCCTAATAGTACCCTCGATAATAGTATCGGGGGTATTAAATTCAAATATTACCAATATTTTTATACATTCAAAAAGTCCAATGACTTGACCATCGTTAAATGTTCACACCTCAACTGATTGTAAGGAGTTACTTACTTGTTTATAGCTATACTATTGAGTTGTTTCGACTATCTAAGGCCAGTATTCATCAATGATTTAGTACAATTGTTTTTGCGTTAGAGGTTAAGATATTGACCTATTAAGGGTAAAGGTGATATTTGTCCATCGTAATTGAACGATGGTTCAGTTAGTGATTTACCGGACAGAAAATATTGTGAAATTTTTCTCATACACCTTGACGTCGGTTGTCTCATTCGTTATATTACTGTTGCGAATAAATTAATCTATGCCAACTGGAGGCACAATGGAAATTATCTACTCATCAGTAAAAGACATTGAAAGGCTTTATAAGGGACTCGCCGACGAGAGCCGCCTTAAGATCATGTTTCTCCTGAACGATCTTGGAGAGGCATGCGTACGCGATATCCAGCAGGTCCTTCGCGTTCCCCAGCCCACAGTCAGTCGCCACCTGGGACTCCTGAAGAGGATGGGACTCGTGGACAACCATCGACGGGGCAAGTGGAATTACTACTACCTCGTTAAGAAGCAGCCTGACATCGTCAAGAACCTGCTTCATTGCCTGACTCATCTGGACAGTTGTCGGAAGATCTTCAGGCAGGAGATGCAGTCGCAGATGGACAAGCTTCTGCCAAGGCCTAAGGTACGAAGGTAAACAGCGATTTACAAACTTCGTCTAAACACCCCGGTCTGAGCCGGGGTTTTTTAATACGAAACCTTATGAAATGTCGCTGATGAAAATCCGTTGCGTGTTGACACAATTCCGTTCCATATTTTTGACTATCCACGCGAATCCTGATAGCATCCACTTCATTAAGAAGGAATCTATCCGCAGTTAAGAACTAACGATGACCAGGGACCAGCGACGTACCAGATGCCGGTTAATTCTGGTGCTGGTTATTGAATAAATATTAGATTTCTGTGCGATTGAAATATCAGTAAAAGCACGTTTGAGGGAGAGAGATACAAATGCTCAGTAGAATCCATCTTGTGATCGTGGCGTGTCTTGCGTTAACGGTGATCTTTCCGGCCGCAGCTCACGCGACTTTTTCAGACCTGCCATCCGATCACTGGGCCTACGATGCCGTCGTTTACCTTGAAGAGGAAGGCCTTGTGACCGGATTCCCGGATGGAACTTTCCGTGGACCCGACACCCTTACAAGGTACGAATTTGCGATGGTGATCGTGCGTTTATACGATCAGTTCCTTGATATGGTCGATGAGGATCCCGGGATCGATATCGAGGTTATCCTTGAAGCGTTGATGGAGGAGTTCCAGCCCGAGATCGACGAACTGAGAGAGTTGATAATGGGCAACACCGAACGTATCGAGGCACTTGAGGGCACTGTGGATGGGCTCGGTGGCAGTGTTGATGAGATAATGCTCCATCTCGACGAGATGGACCGAAGGTTCCATCCCTACGGCGACCTCCAGCTTAAATTTTATGGTCAGTATCCTGAAACCGGGTTACAGTCACAGAGGGCCCAGTTCCAGGCCCACTGGGGTTTCGTGTCGCAGGTCACCGACGAGTTGACATTCGGGTTGAGAATGCGGACAGGCCAGGAGGGCAGCCGTCAGTCCGGCTTCGACACTATGGATGACGCGTTCGGATTCGACAGTGTCACGTTCGACCGTGCCTACATGACATGGATGCCGGAAGCATACCCCGGATTCACCATGTGGGCCGGTAAGTTCGCCCCACCCTGGAGAACCACCCCGATGGTCATGGATAGTGATGTCCAGGTCGAAGGTCTGGCACAGCGATTCGACTGGAACAATTTCCGCTTCTACCTTGGTGAGCTTGTACCCGCCCGGGAAGGCTTCTACATCGTCGCACAGGTCGGTGTGGACGACCTGCTTCTCGACGATACGCACCTGGCTTTGACGTACCATTACATCAACAACGAGGCCTGGACACATCTAAGTGCCGATATGATGTCGGGGGCACTCACTAACCGATGGGACTTCAGCCGCCTGGAAACTCCGGACGACTACCGTGCGATCGAGGTTTACTGGGATTGGACATATCAATTGGCGGACGTGCCGTTTAAACTTCGGCTGAATTACCTTCACAACCTTGAGGACACCGCTCCGGGACTCGAGGACGAAGCCGGCTGGCAGCGTGCTGCATGGGCATCGCTCACGTTCAACGACCTGGTGCTCAGGGAACGCGGAGACTGGCTGGGCTGGGTCGAGTTCGGGCGCAGGCAGCCTAACTCGGTGCTGCCGTGGCTTGCCGATTCTACTCGCGGTTACTCCGACGGGGAATTCTGGCTGGTCGGCTACAAGTACCGTCTGATGGCTAACACGGATTTTCTCATCTATTACCTGTCGATGGAGAGCTTGTCGCTGCCGCTGGATGAACAGCAGAGGGTGGTGGCTCAGATCAGTACTTACTTCATGTGATTCAGCTGCAGTCTGTTCGACTGAGCAAGGTCCAACATAAAGATTTTACAGGAGCCGTACGGCTCCTTTTTTATATTGACAGGGTTAATGAAGGTATTTTCGAACGGCTTCGATCGGAACAGGGGAGAAATCGTCGTAAAACTGCCCGACCGCCATGAATAATTTCGGGAGCTGAACCGTGTAGAAGCCGTCAGCGACCTCTTCGATGAGGTCCTTAGCCTGCGTACTGGCAACAGGTACCGCGACATACACTTTTTTCCCTTCGCTCTTCAGGCCCTTGACTGCAGCCAGCAAAGTCAGGCCGGTCGCGGCACCGTCGTCGACCACCAGGCACCAGTCGGCGGTCCTGATGTATGAAGTTCCGCTCCCGCGCAGGTCGGTCTCGATTTTTCTCGCTTCTTCCAGGGCTTTCTGGACATATTGTTTGTATTTTTTATCTGGTGGGTCCTCGTCGGGATTCACAGACGGGTTCCGAACCGATGTGCCGGAGATATCGACCGCGCCGATTGCGAATTCGGGCTGGAACGGATGACCGACCTTTTTCACCGATCGAAAATCGATTGGCAGGTTGAGCTCTGTCGCGACGGCGGCAGCGATCTCGACACCGCCTCTTGGAAGCCCGACCACAACCCCTTTCCCCTCGAGATTGCGGAACACGTCACCGAACTTTTCAACGATTGCACGTCCCGCGTGGTACCGGTTGGAAAACCGTCCACCGGGATCGTCGATCCAGGAACCATCAAGAAAACCACCCATACACATAGGTTATCACTGTGATCATTGTCGCTCAAGTCCAAATCATAAACATTCCATTTATAACTGTGCCCCGACCGTCAGGGAGGGGGTAGTGTCCGAATTCCAACTAATACCCTTCCCCGAGCATTACTGTGCACCAACCGTAAGGTTGGTGGCTACTTCCCCATCAGAAACGCGACCGTCAGGGAGCGTGCCACTCCATTACCACATCATCAAATAATCAACCACCAACCCGCCGCGGCGGATCGGTGCACCGAATTATATGCACCGTAGCCCGGCGATCCCTTCGCCGGGATTGTATGAAGAAATTATCGAATCCCGGGAAATGCATTCCCGGGCTACGATCTACAGGGGACTGGCGGTAAAATTTACCGACACGACAACCTACCCAAACCTCCCATAAAGCCCATGTCGGTAAATTTTGGTGCCTGTCCCCGCTGCATCGCTGCATAAAATCTCCCCGGAAACGGAAACACCGGAAACACCAAAACTCCCCATCCTGGAAACACCCCGCTACACCCCCTTCCGTCCCCCGACCCAACCATTCCCCAACCGTTCTTTGCCCTCTCTAATAAGAAAGACCCGGGGTGATCGATCCCGGGTCATCTTCTGGAAGTCCTCTATTTCGCCGTCCATTCTGGAGACGGTGAATATGTCGGAGTTGTTAATTGTTACGATTTAGTTCTATTCTAACGGCAGCGGGTACATGAGAATCAGGCTGGCATCGCCGTTCTGAGGCTCTGTCGCTACCAGTGTAAGCACGTGCGGGTCCATGGTTACCCACGTTCCGCAGGTGTAGTAGTGGTACATGTCAATGTCTTCGGTAAGCCAGTGCCATGTGATGTTGGTCGTGTAGCCGTCGGAGTACTCAGGATCGGCTCCTCCGCCGTAATCCATAAGCATCCCGATCCAGCCGAATAATTCATCGTAGCCCTCATCAGCGAAGTAACCGCTCGCCTCGCACATGAAGAAGAGCATTCCGCCGTTCGCGATGAACTCCTGCATGTCGTGAGCTTCTTCCTGCGTGAAAGGTGGATCCGGTGGCAGGTCGCTTGTGTTCAGTGCAACTGCGATAACCACGCGGCTGTCGCCTGCGTCGAAGTAATCGTTATAAGTTCTCTGGAATGAGTACCCGAGGCTCGCGCAAGTTGCCGCGAGTGCATCGGCATTCTGGCTCTGTGTGTTTGTCTTGCCTTCCCAGATCTGAACGCGGGTGAAATCGTTGTAGTAACCCTCGATGTTCTGGGACATGATGTTCGCAAGCAACTGCTGGTTATCAGCGTCGTTGGCACACTGGTAACGCATGGTGGCACACCAGTCTGGAAGGAAGTAACAGTACGCGTAATTGCCCTGCGGTGTAAGGTTGGTAATCGGCACCTCTGCGTTGCAGTACGCTGCGAGGGGGGAATCCGGGTATGCGAACGGTGATGTGTCACCCTCGATCTGTGGCTCGAATGAATCAGGATTGGCGCTCTCAACGGTGATAAGCATCATCTGTCCGTCGAGATCGTCGGGCAGCATATCTTCTATCTTGATCCTGTAGGTAGCCTGCGTGTCGCAGATTACCTCATCGAGTTCCATCGTGTCTCGTACGTCAACCGGGGTACCAAAGAGTGTTG
>JAUWTM010000048.1 GCA_030614715.1 Planctomycetota bacterium | reverse complement strand
CGCCTATGCAATGGCCAATCCGAATCCGCAGATCGTATGTGAGCCGGTATCGCTGATGGACAACGGCTCCTACGACCCCGATGGCGGATCGATTGTCGAGTATGCATGGGATATCGGCGCTGACGGTTCTTACGAATATTTCGGTTCATCAGTCTCGCATACATGGAATTCGACAGGTAATTTCGATGTTCAGCTCCGCGTTACGGATGATGAAGGCGCGACGGACCTTCTCGACACACCGATGGTGATAATGATCGAGGATGCGATACCAACCGCTGTCGGTTCAGCTAACAAGACAAACGTCATCGTGAATGAGCTGATCGATTTCGACGGTTCGGGCTCATATGACAATGACTGCAACGGCGATGAAATTGTCAACTGGGAATGGGACTGGACGAATGACGGAACATGGGATGAATCAGGTGAGTACAAGAGCCATTCTTATCCTGCACCAGGGACCTACTATGTGGACCTTCGGGTAACGGACGACGAAGGCGGTACTGACACGCTGGATTATACAATCCAGATCAACGTCACCATTGATTACCAGGATCCGGTCGCGCAGGCTCAGGCGAACCCGAATCCGCAGATCGTCTGCCTGCCGGTATCGTTAATGGACAACGGTTCGTACGATCCGGACGGCGGTTCGATTGTCGAGTACGCATGGGATATCGGCGCGGACGGTTCTTACGAATATTTCGGCTCATCAGTCTCGCATACATGGAACACGCCAGGTAACTTTGATGTTCAGCTTCGTGTTACGGATGATGAAGGCGCGACGGACCTTCTCGACACACCGATGGTGGTCGTGATCGAGAATGCGATGCCAACCGCTGTAGCATCCGCGAACAAGACAAACGTTTTCATTAATGAGCTGATCGATTTCGACGGTTCCGGCTCCTACGACAATGACTGCAACGGCGATGAAATTGTCAACTGGGAATGGGACTGGGAAGGCGACGGTGTATGGGATGAATCAGGTGAGTTCAAGAGTCATTCCTACCCGACACCCGGCATGTACTTCGTTAACATGCGTGTAACAGATGACGAAGGCGCTACAGATACTCTCAACAGCCTCATCCAGATCAATGTAACAATCAACTACATGGACCCGATCGCCTATGCAATGGCCAATCCGAATCCGCAGATCGTATGTGAGCCGGTATCGCTGATGGACAACGGCTCCTACGACCCCGATGGCGGATCGATTGTCGAGTATGCATGGGATATCGGTGCCGATGGCTCGTATGAATACTACGGTTCCACTACGTCGCACACATGGAACACTGTCGGGACATTCGACGTCCAGCTCCGTGTAACCGACGATGAAGGAGCAACAGACCTTCTCGACAGTCCTCTTCAGATCATGATCGAGAACGCCATACCGACCGCAGTAGCGTCAGCCAACAAGACAAACGTCATCGTAAATGAGCTGATCGATTTCGACGGTTCCGGCTCCTACGACAATGACTGCAACGGTCAGGATATTGTTAACTGGGAATGGGACTGGACGAACGACGGAACATGGGATGAATCAGGTGAGTTCAAGAGCCATTCTTATCCCGCACCGGGAATTTACTATGTTGACCTCCGGGTAACAGACGACGAAGGCGGAACTGACACGCTCGATGTACCATTACAGATCAACGTAACGGCAAATTTCCAGGACCCGATCGCTTACGCAGAAGCGTCACCGAATCCCCAGACAGTATGTCTGGACGTCAACCTTGACGACGACGGATCATACGACCCCGATGGGGGAGCAATCACAGAGTACGCGTGGGATATCGGAGCGGACGGCACTTACGAACTTTACGGCGCAGCCCAGACCTACTCATGGGACACACCGGGAACGTACGACGTCCAGCTTCGTGTAACAGACGATGAGGGCGCAACAGACCTTCTCGACGAAGCGCTTCACATCGTAATTGAGAACGCCCTCCCGACCGCTGCAGCGTCGGCCAACAAGTACACTGCAGACGCGGGAGAGCAGATCGATTTCGACGGTACAGCGTCGCATGACAACGACTGTAACGGTTCCATCACAGACTGGGAGTGGGACTGGGAGAACGACGGAACGTTCGACGATCAGGGCGATATAATCAGCCACACCTACAACACCCCCGGTATCTACGAGGTTCAGTTGAGGGTAACCGACGACGAGGGTGACACCGATCTTCTCGATACACCTCTCGAAATCACAATAACGATCCTCGGCTGTCCCGCGGGACTGCAGTCGTTCAACCCGGGAGACCCGGGAGCGTCGCGAGGCATCGCGTTCGGCTACTCAACGCTGACGTACTCGATGCTGCCCCGCGCTGACATCGCCTTCATCGAGTCAGGTCCCCTGGCCGGACAGGCGATCACCCAGGGTGGTCCCAACTCGCTCGTAACGTTCGATCCAGATGCCGATACCAACGATCCGATCGACGATGGGGTCTACTCGCTGGCAACAGGCGGTCTCGGTGACTTCCTGCTGGTAACCAGCCTGGACTCGTCACCGGCCGACAATCTCGTTGGTTCAGTAACATCTGACAGGCCGGACGTCATCAACATTCTTGACACGACGATCCTTGCGGGTCATAACAAGGTTTATTCAGCCAGCTTCGGAGACATTGCGAGGATCATGGCTGTAGACTTCGGACCTAACGGAGATATTTACCTGCTGGTCATGTACGACTATGAAGTCCAGTACCCGATCTACCTGTGGCACGCAAATTACACCGGAGCCCCGGGATACTTCACAGGCTGGACCGCAGGTCAGGTTGGCAACGAACTCGGACAGGAAACCGACGTCTTTGACATGGCTCTACACTGGGCAAGTCAAACGATGTACGTGTTTGATTCAGGGGTAATCGGTTACGGCCGGGTTAGTATGTTCGATGTCGCCACACCGGGTACACCGTCGCTGATGGGTGCCATGGACAACCTGTTCAGCGCACCGATTAACTACGTGTCTGACTTCAACCTGGGTGTCGCCGGTTTCGCGGACATCGAGATCGACCACATTGGCGGTAACGAAGAATGCCACGTGGTTCTCTTCGCCAGACTCGGACCTAACAACGTCGAGGTTCAGAAGTACAGCCAGGACCTGGCGCTGCTAAATTCCCAGGCATACGCAGGTATGATCTGGCCTTCCATGAGCATCAATAACAATGTGCTCGCGGAGGACAGGGACCTGATGATGCCGGGTGAAAGCACTGCGGATGTCTGGTTCGCACCGCTGGACTGGTAGTAATCGCGATATAAGTATATTCAAAGCCCCTGATGCGTATCAGGGGCTTTTTTATTTAATGCTGCCTTTGGAACCCTGATTATTACAGTTATCGGGAGAATATCGTAAGTTTTCTATATTTCTCCTATTGACTTCCTGTAGCACACCAAATATTATTATCTTAGGTTAAATTTTAACCTTTATTCATAGTGCATGAGGGTAACATGACTACAAACGGGCAACTTAACGTGGACGAGTTCATAAGGAACCTGCAGCTGCTGGCTTTCCTGACGAGGCATTATGTCGAGGGCAGGTTTATAACCGATGCCACGGAAAAACCGATCAGCTTCGTTCACATGAACCTTTTAAGAATCCTCGATCAGCACCCGGGACGGACCGTCGGTGATGTAGCGAAATACATGAACGTCAGTTACCCGGCAGCAACAAAGACGATCGACAAGCTGGTAAAATTCGGCCTGTTGCGACGCCGCGAGGATACACAAGACCGAAGGATCGCTCATCTTCACCTGACTCCAGCAGGAAAGGCAATGGTGGAGAAGTACATCGTACTAAAGCGCGATCAGATCGAGACCGTGCTCGACAAATTCGGTCTTGAGAACGCTGAACAGCTAAACGATCACATGCACAAGTTCGCCAGGAATGTAGTCGAACTGATCCCCATCAGGGCCGGGGTGTGCATGCACTGCGGAGCATTCGATCCTGAGGATTGTACGCCATCGGTTGACGAGAAATCGTGCGGCTATCTCGACAATGCAGACGAGAAAACCTCCGACTCCACAATATAAACCGGACTTAATAGGCGAACGATAAAGATCCCGCAAGACTGCGGGAATTTTTATCCGGTCAAGCAGGTGCTGACCTGTTACTGGTTACAATCGTAGTAAATTCCTGAAATTTTCCATGAAACATTAGATGAGGCACCCACAAGCAGGACCTTTAATATGGGATTCAAGGGTAACTGGTAAGCTTGTGGGCGGCATTGAGAATGGTGATTAGTTAAAAAGATGCCCGGTCATTTGACCGGGCACGACAGGTACATCCTTATATATTACCCGCAAATCTATTCGTAATTACTCCGGCTTAATACTTCCCTGCTGCATTCACCTGGAATCCCATATCGCGGAAAAAGCGTATGGCTGTTCTGTTCGTGTTATTTACATTGAAGGTTGCATGCATGAGGTCGCGGTCGCGGAAGGTCCAGAGAGCCTTGGTGACGAGGTGACGTCCGATGCCACGCCTCCGATGTTTCGGCACCACGGCAACCATGTTCACCTGGCCGAATATGCAACCCTGTATTCGGCAGGCGAGAATACCTGCTACCGGTTCGTTGTCGAAGAAGACCATCCAGGAAGCATCGGGAAGGAAACCGGGGAGGTCGGTCAGGTCCTCTATCAGTTCCCTGCAACCGGAACTGGTTTTAAGCTGGGGGTACAATTCAAGTTCAGGGCTTTTGATGAACGCCATCCTTGAAACAGCGCAGTAAGCCGGGATTAAAGCCGGGTTGAATGGAACAGCACTGAAGTCGCGGGGAAGCGGTCGTTCGGGAAAAACTTCTGAAAGGCTCCTGTACATCGTGAACCTGGTAATTTCTACCAGCGGCCTTTCGAACGGATCAATCGCAATACTAATGGGGGATGTCAACGCGAGTGTCATGATGAGTCCCTCCAGGCGAGTATTCTTCATTGTGATCAACCTCCGGGTGAAAACACCACCGGAATACTCGCTCGATTTACATCTTGAGATCATGCAACATGAATTCCAAAACCTGCCGGACGGAAAATCCACACCTGGACATCTGACAGTGTTACATTATAAACCCGTATGGATAGCGGGATACAGACTGGATTAAATTCCCGGATATTCAACTGGTTTCAATTTGATTAAACCTCGATGCCGGTAAGGCCCTATCGCAAAATGAAACACGGCAGGTTCCCGGATGGCGCAATCTGCAACCGTGCAGATTTCACCGATCATGTATGCCAAATTTTTCACATCCGGGGGGAATTGAACGCGGCTGGACTAATAATGCCCAGCCGCGTTCGCCTGAAATCCCATAGAGCGTAGAAAACGAATTGCGTTTCTGTTTGAGTGATTTATTTTAAACACAGCGTGCATCAGACCACGCTCGTGGAAATTCCACATAGCCCTCTCGATAAGGTGCTCACCTATCCCTCGCCGCCTGTGAAGTGGTGTGACCGTCAAAACCTTGATCTCCCCGAACACGCCACCAGGGGCAGCGCATGAGAGCACGCACCCGACAGGTCTCGCGTTCGAGAGTACCACCCACGATGCATCGGGTAAAAATTCCCTGAGATCGGTCAGCTGGTCGACCATAGACCTGCATCCTGACTGTGTTCTGAGCTGGGGGTAGGATTCAACCTCCGGGCTTCTGAAAAAGGAACGCCACAGCACATTGGAAAAAGAATAGATCAGTGCTGGATTAAACGGGTACTCAGTGAACTCTTCCCGCACGGGATGCACTGGATTTACATCGGCAAGTTTCCTGTGCATCGTCAGCCATGTTGCGTTGCCCCTGGGTCCTGCGAACGGGTCAACAGCAATGTCTATTGTTGACTGGACTGAATTAGTCAAATCAGATCCCTCCAGGCGTGACTTCGCCATCGTAATGTCCTCAGTCTAAAATTTTTATAAAGTGTGGGAACCCTGTTTTTGCGTACAGTTTCACAAGGGGCAATAAGACAACCAAAATAAAATAGTTACGCTTCACCAGTATCAGCTGGAGTCCCTGGAAGCGTCTGTACACCTTATCAATAAAGCAGTTGGGGGGATTGAGATATTGAATTAAAAATCGAACAATAAAATTTTCAGCTATCCACGTCCGTAATGATTTATCGCAAATTGTTACAGAAGAAGAATCCCGTGACTCAAACTGCTACTGAACCTGCCAGTACGTGGACCTGATTCGAATAAGTACAACCTGGTGTTAGAGGTACTCCCTTGCGGTTTCTGCCTGGAATTTATTCTTGCGGAAGAACCTGATGCCTTTGCGATTCACCCCCGAGATAGTCACCGATGCAGTATCAAGCCTGCGATCCCTCAGAGCCCATAATGCCTTGGTTACAATCTGTGACCCGACCTTAATTCGACGATGTCTCGGAGCGATACCGACTAGCCTGATAATACCTTCACCCCTAGTGCCTGACAGCCCGGTGAGAACCAGGCCGCACGGTTCGCGGTTGAAAAAGATCAGCCACGACGCGCCCATAATAAAACCGGGGAGTGACGCGATCTCGGTTATCATCTCCAGGCAACCGTCCTGTGAGCTGAGCTTCGGATAATATTCGAGCTCCGGGGAATCGGAGAACGCGACCGCCATTGCTGCAGCGTATGCCGGGATCATCGGTTCAACCCAGGGTTCAACACGATAACCGAACGGCAGCGGCACATCCAGCGGCAGCGTACCCAGGTCACGATACATCGTGATCCTGACAAGCCCCCCGACAGGCTTATCGAACGGATCGATAATCTTACTCCTCCTCTTGATCTCCCCATTTGTCATTGGAGCTGTATCGTTTTCAGTCACGTTAAATCTCACATTCCCGGTACAAAGTATTATTTCCCTGTCGTCTCCCCGGTAGAATAATATCAACTTAAATTCACGCATCATGCGAGAATCATAATTGACCTAATCCCCTGTGCAGATTCCGGAAAACCGGTGAACCCGCACTAACCGTCCATTGCAGCTTTATAATCAGCGAGAAACCTTTCAATACCGATGTCGGTCAACGGGTGCTTGAACATCCCCTGTAATATCTTGAAAGGGATCGTAGCGATGTGCGCACCCATCATCAGCGAATCCACGATGTGACGTCCGTTACGAACACTGGCGACAATAACCTCCGTATCGAGATCGTAGTTCATGAAGGTCGTCAGAATTTCCTCGACCAGTAACATCCCGTTGCCACCGATATCGTCAATGCGTCCAACGAACGGGCTGACATAAGTCGCTCCCGCTTTAGCAGCCAGCACCGCCTGGTTGACGCTGAAAACCAGGGTAACGTTCGTTTTAATATCTTCCAGCGTAAGCTGTTTCACGACCTTGATCCCATCGGGAAGCAATGGAATTTTTACAACAACATTTTTAGCGACCTTCGACCACTCCCGTGCTTCCTCAAGCATTCCGTCGTAGTCCGTTGAAAGAACCTCCGCGGATACCGGCCCGGGCACGATGGCGCAGATTTCCTTTACGGTTTCCTTATAGTCTCTTTTTTCCTTAGCAATCAGGCTGGGATTAGTGGTAACGCCGTCGAGAACACCCCAGCTCATCGCGGTCCTGATTTCGTCGACATTTGCAGTATCTATGAATAGCTTCATTGACTAGCTCTCCAATTAAAGGATGGTCGTTGATTTTATCGCGGGTGGCCAATCTTTTCAATTAAAATATTTTCTCCAGACCTGCTCGGTCCTCAGGTACTTAAAACCGTAGCCTGTATACAGCGACTTCGCGACGTCGTTGTCGAAATCGACATCCAGCTCAACCGCCCTTGCGCCGACCTCGTAAACTCCCCTCAGCCAGCTCGAGAGGAGCGACGCTCCCCACCCCCTGCCCCGGTGGTCGGGATCGAGTGCGATTGAGACCAGGTACACCGCCTGCAGCGTTGGCAGGGTGTAATCCGGGATGAACTGCCCGAAAACGTAGCCGACCGGCTTTCCACCCTCCTCCGCGATTCGAAGTAGTTCCGGCCTGAACAGATTTGAAGAAAAGACCTCATCCCAGTCACCCGGACGCGGAGGCACGTAGTCCCAGTGCGAGCTGAAAGCGCTGGAGAAAATCTTCATCAGGATCGGAAGATCGGATGTACCGGAATACCTGCGAATCTTACCTTCCGTCCGCGGTTCCCTGCTCCTGATTGTTCCCACCAGCGGGAATAATTTCATGCGCTCGTAAGCACCCATTTTAACGAAACCAAGACGGGTGTATGCGTCGATCCACGGCTGGTGCACACCTCTGCCCTCGATAAATTCAACACCGAGGTCCTGCGCACGTCTGGACGCCTCCTGGAGGGAAATATCGAGCAGGCTGTCTATGTCAGGGTCGTCGGGCTGCAGGTACGGTCCACGGAGATAGACATGCGACGGTGCAGGTTTGGTGTAGATCCAGCAGAACGCTGCAAGCATGCTTTCCGAATCGTCCCCGGACCGGGTTGGGAGAATCAGGTCCCGACGCGGATCGATGTCGGGGCGCAGGAAGACCGACTCCCAGTAGGAGGGCGGGAAGGGACCAAGACCTGCAGTCTGCGATGCATAAGCATCGTACAGGCCGGCAATCACAGGTAACAGGTCGGATTTGTATTCGAGAAACACTACGCGCATATTATCGGTATCACAACGCATAATGCAAGCGGATCAAATTGAAGTCACGAACAGGATGTAACAACGCCCACCATCCGGTGGGCGCAATGTTGTACAAAATTCTAAGGAGGACAGTTTATTAGAATCGGCTAGTTCTCGAAATAACCGGCTGCGAACAGGGAGTCGCAGCCGGAACGGACGTAGGAGATATAGGCCTTATTTACATGTTCAGGTATTGAGGGATGGGGAAACCTGTGAAGCTACGCCTCCCGATCACTCGTAATGGTAATTTAATGACACAAACCATGCCAAAACATCACTAATGATCAGTGAATCCGCCAATTTATCCGGTTAGAGTGAAATCCGTTTGAATACTCAGATGAGTACCAGCCAGCCTAAGTAAACCCTTACAAAATCAGTGTTCATTTACTAATTATGACCGCGATTTAGGCGCATTTTGCGACAATATCACTCTATTACAGGCGCAATATGCACCTAAAATCAGTAAAAAACTGCCGAGGTCTCCCGGCAGGCTGGTCAGATTCTATTTTACGTATCGAGGGAATTAGCCCTTGGTATCCTCGTCCGATGCTGTCTCAGGCTCCTCGTCTACATGCTCAGCCATCTGCTCGTGAAGGACCCTGACCCTGTCACTCGACGCCCACTGGTTTTTATCGATGACATCGATCAACGGCTCACCCGCAAAGTACTTACGAAGGTTGTCGAGGAACCTGCCGTGCGTCCTATTCCAGAAATGCGGGCCAATTCCCGAGATACGTGGAGTAATCAGTGTGCCTTCGAGACGCCACAGGTAACTTTCATCCGGCAGAGGCTCGCGTTCGAAAGTGTCCAATCCTGCACCGGCAATTTTGCTATCCATAAGTGCTTCGACAAGCTCGTCCTCGTTGACAGCGCTGCCGCGACCCACGTTGAAGAAGTACGCGGTCTTTTTCATTCGCTTGAATTGCTCGTAGCCGACGATGTAATCCATGTCACCGGTTTCGGGGACGCAGCATACGAGAAAATCGGACTCATCGAGAAGCAGCGGGAGGTCCTCAGGTGGTCCGAGGTAATCCACGTAATCAGGCTTAGTGCTGGTGTCACGCTTAGTGGTCGCGATAACCTTCATCCCGAGCTGCTTTCCCCGCCTTGCAAGCTCATGTCCGATCCGTCCAAGCCCGATAATACCGAGCGTTGACTCATCGAGCTCCTGGAAGTTCGGGAAGTGGTCCCACGCGGTTCCCCTGGCCCAGTGGGCGCGCATCTGGTTCCGCATGCAGATATGGAACTGGCGAGCGAAATAGAGCATCATACCGAGAGCATGCTCCGCCATCGCCGCGGCACGTGTGCCCCGGGACATTGTCAAGGTTACGTCGCTGTCTATAAATTCCGGGTAAAGCTGGTTGACGATATTATCGGACGCGGAATGCAGCCATTTGAGGTTTGTTGCGTGAGCAAACTTGTCCCTTGCGAGAGCCCATCCGAAGAATACCTCGGAATCGGGAAGGTGCTCGATGAGCTGCTCGTCGCTGGCGACCGACACGACCTCGTGGTCGTATGCGAGCGCGCGCGTCTCACCGAGCGCCCAATCGGGATAGTTCCAGAGATCGTAACGGTGATCGTAAAGCTCAATGAGAATTTTCATGTTGAAGTCTCCTGATGCTCAGGCGACGTATGTTACCACAGCGTTGAGAGACTCTAAAGACCTCAGCAGCGGTGACCTTTCTTTGAAGGCAGTGATCGGCTAAACTCTCACCCGATGACCTCCACCGATATCGCACAATACTGGGACTGGGATATTGAAAGGTTGAAATACATCGGCCTTCTGTGCCAGGTGCTGGGGCTGTTCCTTTACCTCGCGCTCTGGTGGCTCCAGGACCGTGCGTGGCGGGTCTGCAGGTGGCTCGTGCTCGGGTATTTTGTCGTCGTTGGATTCGTACGGTACGGGCAGTGGATCGTTTTCAGCCTTATCTCACCGGACATGACCGAGCAGCTGCGAGCCTTTGTCCTGCGGTCCGGCATTGTCGGATTCGTCGTGTGCGCAGCATTCGTGGTTTTCATAATTCTCGACCAGAGGAACAGGTGGGTATCGTTCAGTCATTTCAGCCCGGAAGCATGGAGCAGCGACAAACCGGGAGTACTGCAATGGCTCGGACTGGTCATCAGCCTGCTTGCGCTTTGGTCGCCGTTTCTCCCGAACCTGATCCAGCCGTTCCTGTCGATCTACGTGTGGGGCTTCCCGACCTCGTTCGGCGTGACAGTAACGCCGGTGCTGCTTTACATCGGCGGATTGTTCCTTGCGGGATCGAAAGACGGCATGGGAGCTGCACTAATATGGTGCGGGATCGGAACCGTGGTGCTGACGTTATTTTCCGATCCGGTTTCATTGCACGGGGTAATAATCGCGGTCATGGGATTTGTGCTTGTGTTGGTTGGAAGGTTGCGGTACGTGCATCAGCTGAAATAGAGACAAATCTATGCCGCCCGTACGCGCCGCATGAGAATTGAATTAAGCAACACACTTCGGGGCGCTTACGGGTGTTTCGGATTACGTACATCACCTTTCACAAACCACCAATCTCTCCCTATGCCGTCCGCACACGTCTCAAGGATTAGTTATCCTCCCGAAATCCTCGGGACGATTGCGGATGCTACAGCTTACGTACCTCCTTCTTCTACTGGTACATGATTCGGACCACCCACAAGCACCTCGAAGGTTATTGTGTGAGTAAACGTTGTTAAGGCACGTTTGAGAGGCATAGGATTTGTTGAAATAATAAGGGGAATCTTCACGAGTTGGATGAGACCTGAGGACGGGACGTGCTCAGGCCGGGTGACGAGACGTTACCCTTCCGAGGGCGGACGGGACGTCCGCGGCACAGCCGGCGAGGACGCCCGCGCTACGGGATTGAACTCACGTAAGGGATGTATAGAAATTCCTTGTCATTGAAAATCTGGTACAATATTTATTAAATTATGTCCAGATTCCGGGACCCAAACGATCCTTACGACCCGGACTTGAATGAACCCACGCCAGGCGGTCCGGATGAATTCCCAGATTACAAAACAGACTGGGACCGCCTCCTCAATGTCTACACGATCCAGGAACTTCCGATATTACCAGCCGACCACGAACCGGGTCACGATGAGATCCCGGTCGCGCTGAAGGTGCTTCGGGAAATTTTTCTCGACGCGGCGGACTCTCACGCGCTCGAGGTGTGGTTCGATTACGCTCCCGGACGCGAGGGTGTGGTCGATGCCTGCTACACTCCAACGGGAAAGGGAACGTCCGTAATACGTATACCCGAGTCTCTGTTTTACGATTGCGCCGATGAACTTGGAATTTTCGGGTTCCTGTACAGGGAGTTATCAGACGACGGGATGTTCGCGATTCACGTGAACCATTTCAGGGATCGTCCGGTTGACAACCCGTTCGATAAACGCGGGCGCATAGTGCAGCCAGTACTTCCACCGGATCACAAGGAATACGAGCAGCAACCGGGCAGCGTGGAATTTCCATTGCGTGACACCATGGAATCGGTTCCCGACACCAGTGAGGAAAGTAAAATCCCCGGAATCACAGAGGTAGCAATTATCCGCGCATACAGGATAAGCCTGAAAGGAAGAAGCATACCCGAGGACCTGGTAATACAGATCTGTCCGCGCTTCTGGCACATGCCGACCGGCTTCACGGTCGGGTGAGATTACTTCACAAGTCGAACAGCGAGAGTGGGACCCGGCCAGCCTGCGGATATCGCAAGGCGGTCCAGCATGTGCGTCAACGGTTTGAATAATCCGGGAGTGTAAAAATCCAGCTGACCAACGCGTGAGAAACTCACGAAGTCCCGCTGGGAGAATTTTCCTGTGTATTTTTCTATTCGAGCGGGAGAGTTGGCGCGGTAGTACGTAGGGTAATTTTCGTAGCGATCGATCCCGCGTTCACCGTGCACAGAATCAAGATACCTGTCCTTCACGCCAAGGACCTCGGTCAGTTTCGACATCCTTGAGAAATAATGTCTCGAATCGACCGTAAGGCCCCAGAATATGCCGCCTGCTGTGAGCACACTGTGTAGCTTGTCGAAGAAAGTCTGTGGATTCTCAATGTGTTCGAGCACCATCACCGAAAACGCGACATGGATCGATCCTGGTGCTATTGGGGACTGCTCGAAGGTGCACCGGTGGATCTCATTAATATGTTTCCCGTGCTCGATTTCGGAATCCGGCTCCACACCGACGTAAACAGCGCATGATTCAGAGAGCGATACCTGCAGGTCAGGGATTCCGTCGAACCCTCCCCCGCAGCCGATATCGAGAAACGTGGCACCGTCACCGAAAACCCTCGCGTCCTCGAGGATCATGTCGTGAAAGATCGGCGAGCGCCATTCACCGCCACGGTAGCGGTCCACGTACTCAACCCACGATCGTCGATCAAGATTGGACCTGGACTTGGACTGGTGGTTGCTCATCTGCACGATAATGGAGTGGATTTACTCAGGAGCCTGTTTTGAGATGCCGCCTGACCTCTGACTTGTCGAGGTCCATGAGCTGCCTGAAGAGCTTTTTCTGCTCCCTGGACAGGCTGTGAGGTGTGATTACCTTCAGTATGATGACCTGGTCGCCGGCACCCCATCCCCGGAGGTGCGGAATACCCTTGCCCTTGATCGACAGCTGTTCACCCGTCGATGAACCGGCGGGAACGGTAACGGTAGTCTCACCCTTAAGGGTCGGCACCTTGATTTTGGCTCCCAGTGATGCTTCGAATATCGTCACGGGTATCTCACAGAAGAGATTGTCACCCTTCCTGACGAAGAAATCATGTTCTACGACTTTTGCGATGATGTAAAGATCGCCTGCGGGACCGCCGTTCATCCCTGCTTCACCCTTGCCCTCGTACCGTACGCGTGAATTAGTGTCGACACCGGCCGGGATATCGATCGACAGTGTCTCATCCTTCTCAACAAAGCCCTGCCCGTGGCAATCGCTGCAATCAACCGAGTTGACCTGGCCAGAGCCGTAGCACCTCGGGCATGTCTGCCGGAACTGCATGAAACCGCGCGACTGTCCGGTCCAACCGCGACCATGGCAGACCGTGCAGTCCATCGGCTGGGTGTTCGGGGCACCACCCGAGCCCTTGCAGGTCTGGCATGTAACGTGACGCTTATACCTGAGGTTCTTTTTCAGGCCATTCGCAACGTCCTCAAGTGTCAGCTCCACGACAAACTGCAGGTCGGCTCCCTTCCTGACCTGCGGACGTCCAGCACGCTGCCCGCCGCCCATCGCAGCACCGAAAAGGTCCTCGAAAATATCACCCATACCGCCCTGTTTGAATCCCCCTCCTCCAAGCAGGTCTTCGAGGTCGATGGTCATCCCGCCGGGGAATCCCGCACCACCGGGTCCGCCACCGGCCTGGAACGCAGCATGTCCGAAGCGGTCGTACTGGGCACGTTTTTCGTCGTTTGAAAGAACAGCGTACGCTTCCCCGACCTCCTTGAACTTGTCGGCTGAGTCCGGGTCCGGGTTTACGTCGGGATGCAGTTTACGGGCAAGGCGCCTGTACGCATCCTTGACCTGTTTCTGAGAGGCGGCTTTTTCGACGCCAAGTACTTCGTAATAGTCTTTCTTGTCTGCCATGTTCCTGCCAGTCCGGTTACTCGTGATGTCTGTGCCTGTCAAGCACTTCAAAGCCAAGTGCCCTGAACAATTCACTGACCCTGTCGACGATCTCAGGCGTCAGGGCTTCAGTCTTGAAAGGAATAATCTGCTCCAGAACGGAAGTAATCGATTTGAAGTCATCGTCGACCCTGATGTAGTAGCGTGCACCGGGTCCGCTGGTCTGTCCCACAGGCGAATCCTGAAACGCGGTGAGAGCGGATTCATGCGTGATCCTGTACGTCCTGCCGTCGTACTCCAGGACCATCTCGGTGACCCGGATATTACGGGCCTCACCGTTGTCTGCGGGTCCGTTACCGGTCACTCGCTGCCCTCCGATTCAACCTTGATTTCATGGCTTGTACGTTTGCGAGGCACGAGGATCGTGAGTACACCGTTCTCCAGTTTCGCGGAGATAGCCTCTCGATCGACGTCGGACGGAACCTCAAAGCACCTGCTGAAGCTGCCGAAACGGCGCTCGATACGAACACAGTCCTGGTCGGATTGCTCCTTGATGAAGTTGCGGGTTCCGCTGATGGTCAACCGATTTCCTTCCACCTTCAGGTCAACGTCCTCCCGGTTAACACCCGGGACGTCCAGCGTAATTTCAAGCCCGTCGGACGTCTCGTAGATATTAGCAGCGGGATGGAAACTCCGTCCAGCGAGAAATCCGGTTTCAGACCGACCGTAGGGTCGATGGGAGTCAAAGATATCCTTCATCCCGTTCGAGAGAAACATCGCCTCATCAAGCGGATCCGGGGGGTCAGGGGGTGGTTTCTTACCTGATTGTTCAGCGCACATAGTAAATTAAGATCGAAGATGATCCGAAAGATATGTACCTCATTAAAGCAATACTGTCAAGTGATTTGAGTTGAGTACATTAGACTCATGTATGCCTGTTCCCTAGATACCTACACCCAATGCAGTCGCAATCTTCTTCAGTTCGTCCATTAATTTATCAAATTGATCAAATGTAATCGCCTGGAATCCGTCCGATTTAGCACGTTCCGGATTGGGGTGAATCTCTATCAGAAGGCCATCGGCACCCGATGCCAGCGCGGCTTTGGCCATCGACGGAACCCGTGACGCCGCCCCGGTCGCATGGGACGGGTCAATTATGATGGGGAGATGCGTCCGTTCATGAATCACAGGCACGACTCCGATGTCCAGCGTGTGCCGTGAATGACGCGAGAAGGTCCTGATGCCTCGCTCGCAGAGAATTACGTTGGGATTGCCCCCGTCGAGAATATATTCCGCCGCCCCGAGCCACTCCTCGAGTGTGGCGCTCATCCCGCGTTTAAGAAGTACCGGAACGGTTCCCATCCCGACTTCCTTCAACAGGGGGAAGTTCTGCATGTTGCGCGAACCGATCTGCACGATGTCAGCGACCCCACTGACCTTCTCTACAGTCGCGGGTTCCATGGCCTCGGTGATAATCCCAAGCCCGGTTTCATTACGTACCCGGGACAGCATCTCAAGGCCTTCTTCACCGATACCCTGGAAACTGTACGGTCCGGTGCGCGGCTTATATGCGCCACCGCGAAGCAATCTCGCACCGGCAGCTACCGCAATCCGGGCGATCTCCAACAGGTCTGTCTCATCCTCGACGGCACAGGGTCCAGCCATGACGACGAAGTCATCGCCGCCGATTGTCGCCTGAATCGATGGCAGCTCGATTTTAAAACGTTCGGTGCCGGTGGCATTCTGAATTGCCAGCCTGTACGGGAGATAACTTTCGTCAATTGTTTCAATGCAGCCGAGGCTCCTGAACGCGATGGGATCGATCGGATCGCCATTAGAGGTAACCGAAACGACCATGTGACCGTCCCGGGTCTCAACTGCGACCGCACCCGGATCGTCAGTCAGCTCCCTTGCCAGACTTATAACGCTGCTGATATCGCCAGCCGTGGCGTCTTTGCTGATTATTAAGCGCATGAATAACCACTCCGCATTCTATCTGCGGACCGATAAGAGTACCGCCAAAACTGACGGATTTCAACGGGTATCCATCATGAATTATGTGAGAACACTAACTGAAATAGTAGAACAGGAGTGAAACGATCGCCAGCACTACGGACGGCAGCACCAATTTCTTAAACACACCATTCATGTCGGCATCATAGTATTTTGCTGACAGCACCAGGCACAGGTGCACAGGTGAAAAGATCACACCGATGAATCCGAACACGTACGCGAGCTGCACCTTGGATAGATCAAGGTTCCCCTGCGGATCGAGAAAGAACGGCAGCAGCAGCGGAAACGCCACACTGACGTACGCGTGCGTTATCCCGTTCAGGTAACCGATAATCATCGGCAACAGAATGAACAGAATAATAGGCGGGACTCCCCATGCATTGAAAACCTCGGCAAGCTGGTCAACCGCTCCCGACGCATTGATGATATCCTTGAAAACCAGGACAGCGTAGATTGTTCCGATTAGTTTTACATCCATCGATTCCTTAATTACCGTCAGAAACTTACCCGGGCTGAGACGTGTGAGTCCGAACAATGGAACAATGATCAGAAGCACGAGTATGAACGGCAGGTTAAATCCCAGGAGTGCAATAAAAATTACCAGTACGGGCCAGAACCCCTTGATGAATTCCCATAACTGCACCCAGAATTCATTCCCGTTCAATCTTTTCTTAAAATGCTTCCTGATTTTCAACAGGCCGAAAATCGAACCGCCAAGAATGGCCGCGAGACTGAGCGGAAACTGGTAGTGGATGAGAGTGTTAAGATCGACGTTTACGATTACCGCAGCGAGAATAAGTCCCGGATACAGCGGGTACGAGTACTCCCACACGTGACGGAACCAGTAATTAAGGAACGTCCGGTCCTCTGCAGTTAATTCAGCTTCGTCCGCAAGACCCTCGATCATCGGTGCGGAGATCAGTGCACCACCCGGCATGGGAAGGAGTCCGATCATGGCCGGTAAAACTCCGATGGTGAACCGGTTATCGATGAAAACACGTCGAACAGACCCGACCAGCTGCTCCAATGCCCCGGCTACCTTCATCGCGCGTGACAGGATAAGAATGAAAACGACAAGAAGCAGGACCTGCCAGGTGTCCCTGTTAAAGAAACCCCACGTCTCGCCATTAAAATCCAGTTCGTTGTCGAAGGTCGCATGCCACACGGTCATAACAAAGGTGAGTGGATCGACCCAGAACAGGACACCCGTGGCAAGCGCACAGCAAGCCAGGGCAAAACCGAGTTCCCATTTCTTTCTTATAAGGAAATAGAGCAGGCTAAGGATTGCGAAGATCTTCAGTACGGTAAATATGGCTCGTAATCTCTCCTGTCAGGAAAATTACCCTTCACCAATCTCCCATTCCCGGATAATTTTATGGACGTCGAGCATGTGCTCGACGATCGCGTCAGGGACGTCCTCGGGAATCCTCGGATGCTGCACTGCGTGAGGGCCTATCTGTACCCAGATAGTTCGCATTCCGAGGACATTCGCCGGGTAGATATCGTTATCAAGTCGGTCACCGATCATGCAGCAATTTTCCGGGGGTGTATCGATCCTGTCGCAGATCTCCAGGAAGAACCTGCTGTCGGGTTTCTGGATTCCGAGATCGACGCTGAGAACGGTCGATGAAAAATGCTCGAGCAGTCCGGTCCTTACCAGTTTACCCTTCATGAATTCAGGCTGATTCCCGGCAAGCGCGAGTTTGTAATCCACTGCAAGCTTCGGGATTATCTCCTCGATCCCTTCCATCAGCGTAACATCATCGCGATGCGTAAAAATCTGCTTTATCGCTTCATCATAAAGTTCCTGTGTCTTGACAACATTGGGTTTCAGGAAGTACCAGAGCACCGACTTGGTGAAACTCGGTGACCACGATACAATGGCCTGCTGCCTGGCCTCTTCGATCTCCTGCTCGGAGACGTCGCGTCCAAGCTCCTCCTGAATCAACTGCCTTACCACAACGGATGAGTTAAGGTAGTCTGGACGCTCATCCACAATGGGTCCGCCGACATCGAAGAGAATGGCACGTAAGGGTGCTCCGGTTATCATGGTCGGTGGAGTATATCACGTTTTTAAATTTTTCAGTACAGGTTGATGATTGATCGGAATGGATGTACGTAACCTGAAACACCCGCAAGCACCTCGAGGGGGACAGATTGATTCAAGTTGAACGTGGTGCGTGCGGGCGGCATAGGACCTATTTTATAAATTAAAAAAAATAATACCCCGCTCGCTTACGCTCGGGGGTCTGTGTAATGAAATACCCCACTCGCTTACGCTCGGGGCACTGTGTAATGAACTACCCCGCTCGCTTACGCTCGGGGCACTGACCAGGCTGAGTTTATAAAGTGATTATTTTACCGGGCGGAGATAGCACCGGGACGTACTTCCTGTGTGGTGAAGTCCTTGCTGATACTCAGAACGAGCTGTCCCATCCCGCCGTAACCGACGAGGAAATAGCTTGTTCCTGATATCCTGTGGTACGTGTAATCACCGGTCATTATCTGACCGAGGCTGTCAGCCTGCTGGACGTCGGCAAACGTGTAAGGATTGATAAAACTGACGTAGGCAAAACCCTCTGATTCAAGCTGCGGCACGCTGTAGGGCAGGTCAATATGTTCGTAGTAATACTCGTTGAGAATCTGCGCGATCTGGAAAACATATCGAGCGACCTGTTTATCAGTCTCCACAGCTCCCGCCGTCTCCCTGTACAAAAGATCCCATGCTTCGTCCGATGGAATATTGATCATCCGTGTTACGGCATCAACATGGTTGCCCACGTCAATGAATGCCATTAAAACCACGTGGTTGTTGTCTATGTACTCGTAAGAAATGTTACCGGGATTGACAGTTTCAACCTCGAGTACCGGAATACCGGTGTAAGGATTCAGCGGCTCGATAAGGAGGTGGTTGGTCTCCCTGAGCTCCGCGAAAGAGTTCGGAAATCGTCCGATCTCACTGCGGAAACTCAGCACACATGCCGAATAATTGATGAGAGCAGCCAGTACCCATTTTTCATTGTCCAATTCTTCGTCTGTCCAGTCCTCCCCGATAACCCACGCTGCGTAACGTGGGGGATCAGGATAAACGGACGCAGAGGCTGGTTGCGGCACAGCGATGAATTCAGTTGCACTTACGATAGTGTCGGACTGGAACCTCGAATACCCGGCGTCTTCCACCAGGTCGAATGCATCGATAATGCTTGTCAGGAAATCTGAACCCGTGATGTCCGAGACCGATTCCTGGATATCAATCGGTACTATCGGACCCAGGAATCCACGCATTTCCTCATATACGCTTTCGACGGCCCACAGGTCCTGGAGTGCCGCAAACGCGTTATCTACTATGATTTCGCGTGAAATGAGAGGGGTACCGGTGGGAATTGTCATCGACAGCGTAACTTCAGCGGAGCCGTAGTCTCCGCCCTCAAGTTCCTGGTAGGTCACACGGATGGCATATCCCTGGTCCCAGTCCTGTGCGAACACGGGGAATGTCGCCAGGATCAGAACCAGCAGCATGAGTCCGGAAAGACGGTTGAGTATTTTAATTGTCCGACTCATAACGCTTATAAATGTGCCCCTTGACATCAAGACGACCGAGGGTCCTCCTCGGCCTGGTTTTTCTCTCTAAGTCTCACTAAGTTTTAGTGAATCGGTGTAGCGCTCTCCCCACCGCGCCAGGAGGTATGTATGTAACCTTCAGAATCGTCGTTAACATCCTGTCCCTGAGCCTCGAGGTATGCACGCTCGAGATCGTCGAGAGCAGCTGCATACTGATCCGGATTCCCTTCGTCCCCGGAAAGTTCAATTTTATCCCCGCTGTTAATCAGAATCAGGGCTTTCGATTCGCTCTGCATGACACGATCCGGTGCCTGACGGTCGAAGTAGGCGAACGCACCGCTCGCGACGCTGACAGTCAGGATTGCCACCAGCAGCACGCTGGCGGTTCCGAAAGCGATGTTACGGTTGATCTGGAAGAACGGGTGCGAGAGCAATGCAGCAATTCCGGTTACGGGTTTTACTTCCTCGAGGTTGGCGGCCATCTTCTCGAACAGACCCTCGGGAACCTCTTCAGGATTATCCTTCAGTTCGCCAAGCATGTCCTGAACAGCCGCGAATGACGTGAGCTCCTCAAAACAGTGAGGACAGTCGGCCAGATGCTCATCCAGATCGGCGTTCTCTTCGGGAGTGATGGCGCCGTCCAGCCGCTTCTGAATCAGCTCTTCGTACTTCTTACATCCGGAATTTTTATTGCAATGCATGTTCATGTTGCCAATTCGCCTGTGATCCAATACTCTAAATGCCCCTCAAGTCCCATATAATCAATTTCACCCAAAGTGCATGCGGCCTTCCAACTGGCCCGTCTCTATAATTTCTCTCAGCTTCTTCCTTGCATAGTGCAGGCGGCTCTTCACGGTACCCCTGCTGATATTCAATGAACTTGCGACCTCTTCGATCGAGTACCCTTCGAGCTCGAACATGACCAGCACGTTTCTCATCTTCGGGCTGACCATCCTGAGGGCTTTCTGGACGAGTGCGCTTCGATCGCTCTGAAGGTACATCTCGTCGGGATTCCTGTATGTCTTCTCAGGCTCCACAAACTGGTACTCACTGTCGTCCTGGTAGAACGTATTTTCCTTTTTCTTCTTCCTCAGGAAATTCTTGAACTGGTTTGCCGTAATCTGGAATAACCATTCCTTGAATTTGTTCTGATCCCGAAGCTGGTGGTAGTACTTGTATGCCTTGAAATACGATTCCTGCAGAAGGTCCTCGGCTTCCTCACGTGAGCCGGTCAACCTGAGTGCAAAGTTAAACAATTCGACCTTTATCCCGTCGACAAGCCCGACGAACTGCTGTCGACGGACTTCGTCCCGGTCGATCGACTGTGTTCCTTCGTAGGTAGCGACACGTTCCAACATTTTGCGGCCCTCACTCACTTCTGGAGGGGGCTCGGGTTTGGGAATCATCACAAACTCCGGGTCCCTCCGGTTGGGTACTTGCTTTCTCAACTGTTAGATGCGGTTACCCGTCCGGAGGTTCAATAAAAACCGGTATTTTTCCTTCTATATAGATTATCGCATGAAATACGGATTTGCTCAAGTTCAGCGGGTATTTACAGCTGCCTGGGAGCTTTCATAAAAAAAACATGATATTTTAATTAAAAGGCGGGTCATTTTCGATTAACATGGTGGTATCATTGAGTAACATCCAGGCTCGAAGTCCTAAAATATAAGTAATTCAGGAGGACTCAGTAATGCGCTCCTTATATTTGATTATCGCGATTGCCATCGGATTAATGGCTCTCGGCTGCTCGGGATCAGGAAGCGTCGATCCCGTCATGCCAGATCCGAACTCCGCCGGTACCCCTGAAATAACAGGCCAGATCGATGTACCAAGCCCGACAAACCGCTATCTCTGGGGTTTCTGGAACATCCATATCGATGAAAACGGCGTGGGAGAGGTTGTATACGAGCGAGGAGCCCAGAACCATTTCAACGTGGTACGTCTCCTGGAAATAGCACCGTGCACAAGCTGCCTGACGCTCAGCAATTTCATTTTCCTTCCAAACGACGAAATCAGGGTGGATCTGTCGCTCAAACACCCGTTTGCATCCCATAAAAAATTCACCGGATTCGATGTCAGGGGCATAATGGTCACAAATTCCGACTACACGTTCCCGGAATCCGGACGGACGGTCGCTTTCGGGGTCGACATGCCCACAATGCTGAATGCCGACGGGTACACCTCCCTTTTCAACCCGACAGAATATCCGGAGGACACAGCTCCATTCCCGATGCTCGGGTACATACAGGGCAAATACACTACCTGGGAAAACCTGACGGCGACACTGAATCCATATCTTGCTTACGAATACGACGCGCCCCGTCGAATTTTCAACGCCGGACAGGGAAGCACGAGGACGGTTCAGATTCATTCGATTCACAAGCCATTTGAGTTCGGCTACGCGGTCGACGCAAGCTGGCTGCCGATCGAGGAACCTGTAATCGACCCTCTCACCCAGTTCCCACCCGAGGCTAACGCGATGGAGGCTTACAGCGTGATGGTAATGGTCGATAAGGCCGACCTGACGACCAGCCCGGGCACGACCGCAGGGGTAACAGCGATCATCCAGGACCACCAGGGTCTCGAAACGATCACCGGCGTGTCGGTTGAAACACCGGACCTGTATGACGGCACAGTCGACCTCGCATACGACCATTCGGATGTCACAGGTCATGTATACACAGGCACGATCGTCAACGAAAAGGCTGCCGACCTCGGCTCACATCCGCTGCTTGTGAGGGTCACAGACTCGGACACAGATGGGAATCTCGGAGTCGTGGACGCGTGGCAGGTCTTCGATCTTGACATTACAAACATGGGAACGTCCCCGCCTGTCGCGATAGCCATTGCCGACACGTACACCCAGTATGTCGGAGGCGAAATCGAATTCTCGGATGACGGCTCCTACGATCCTGACGGAGGCGCGATCCTCGTTTACGAGTGGGACTGGGACAATGACGGCACATTCGATGAGGTCGGAGCCACGCTCAATCACTCCTGGGATACGGAAGGCGTTTACCTCGTGCAATTCAGGGTAACGGACGATGAATCCGAGATGGACACGCTTGATGATCCCCTCGAAATTAACATCGAGGGACAGGTCGGGCACATCACGGGAATCGTACGTAACGGCCTGGATTACGAACCGCTGGCCAACGCAACCGCAGAAACACTGGATGGCGGGTACCAGGCCGATACAACGGAAATCGACGGTATATACGAGCTGTTCAACCTTCCACCGGGACAGGTGACGATCGATTTCTCCTGCCCGGGTTTCATCCCTGCGTCGGCGAATTTTGAAATAATCGGCGGGGAGACAACAGTCGGCGACGTAGTACTGCTTGCGCCGGAAAATCCAGAGACAGGAAACCTGACCGGCAACGTAACCGACGCGACAAACGGAACCGATCTCAATCTCGTTACCCTCGACCTTCGCGAGGGAATAAACAACCTGACAGGGCCGATAATCGATACTACGATCACTAACACCAACGGGTTATACAATTTCATGGACCATCAGGCCGGATCGTACACGATCGCGGCGTACAAGGACGGCTACCATGACGTTGATATCAATGTAGCGGTGATAGGCGGTCAGACGACCACGAACGATCTCACGATGTCACCGGTCCTTGGCGAGGGTGAGATTCGCATCGTGCTGACATGGGCGGAGGACCCTCGCGATCTCGACAGTCACCTTCTCACACCGGAGATAGAGGGCCAGAAGTACCACATCGCGTTTTATGAACTTGGAGACAAGTACAACCCTCCGTACGCCGATCTCGACTGGGACGATGTCACGAGTTTCGGTCCGGAGACCGTCACGATCATGCAATTGTTCCCCGGACGGTATAAGTACTTCGTGCATCACTGGGCCGGGGATGGCCAGATCACTACCACATCGGATGCGCATGTGGTGGTGTACGACTGGTCGGGAATGATCGCGGAGTTCAACGCACCGCAGACGGGTGAGTACGGCCTGTGGTGGGACGTGTTCAACATGGACGGGACGACGGGTGATATCGATATAATCAACGAGATCGTGCAGAGTGAGCCTACGTGGCCATAGGATTAACCAGCTCCTGAGATCGAGATCCACCCTTTGCATTGAGGGTGACTATGGCAAGACAGATCTCAAATAAATTTAACAGGCAAGTACTCTATAGGGTTATTGCAATTATTGGAATTTCAATTCTGATTCTATTTACCATTTCCTGCAATCAGAAAGATAAAACTGAAGTAGTATATGATTCTGCACAAGATGCGTATGAGGCAGGTGATTACGAACAAGCTCTAACCCAGACCGAGCAGATCCTAGCTGATGATCCTGAAAATTCTGCAGCATATTTATTGCGGGCGGAAATTAATACAGCTACTGGAGATTATGAATTAGCAATTGCCGACTGTTCATCAGCCCTTACACATGATCCAGACAACTACGATGCTTATCTCGGTTTAGGTCATGCACACTTAGAGTTAGGTGAGTCGGATAATGCATTAGAAGATTTTACGAAGGCAATCGAACTCCGTCCCGATTATTTTCATGCATTTTGTGAACGAGGTATATTTTATTGGCGCACCAATGAATTTGATTTGGCATTATCTGACTTTAATGCAGCAGTTGCTCTGGCCCCAACTAATCCAGCAGCATATTATAATCGCGGACTTGTATACCATCATGCTGGGGAGCTCGATCTGGCTATCCTTGACCTTAATAAATCTATCGAATTTAATCCGAATCACGCTGATACCTATACTGAAATTGGTGCAATTTACAGGGAGAAGGGTGAATATGAACGCGCAGTTGAGTACTGTAATATGGCGCTTGACCTGTCCCCGGATTCTGATCTTGCGTTATATACACGTGGTTTATCATATGAAACCATGGGAAATTATGACCTTGCAGTGACAGATTTCACAACCGCTATAATGCTGGGGAGTGAAATTGAAAACGCCTACTATCTGCGGGGGAGGATTTCGCTCG
>JAUWTM010000229.1 GCA_030614715.1 Planctomycetota bacterium | reverse complement strand
CATCCTCGACAGCAATCGCCCGAAGGTAATTGAGGATGTCCGCCGATGTCGCAGGGTCGAGACTCGCTACCGGTTCGTCCGCAAGCAGTATCTCCGGTTCCTGAACGAGCGCACGCGCAATACCCACGCGCTGCATCTGTCCGCCGGATAACTCCCCTGCCCTCTGGTACGCCTTTTCGACAATCCCGACACGCTTCAACGCTGCAAGCGCGCGGTCAATGTCCTCCGTCGGGAACTTATGCAGAAGTGACTGCAATGTTCCAACCCGGCTCAGACTTCCGGCAAGCACGTTGAGCAGTACTGTCAGTCGGGGAACGAGATTGAAGTGCTGAAAGATCATCCCCACACGCGACCTGTACTGCATCAGCGCGTTTCCGTTGAGCTCTGTGACCTCGAATGGCACACCAGCGTTTTTTCCATTAAGCGGGTGGTACACAATCGATCCGGTTGTCGGATCGATAAGCCTGTTGATGCACCTGAGGAGGGTTGACTTCCCGGCACCCGACAGCCCGACAACCGCAATTATCTCGCCGTGATCGAAGTTAAGATCGACATCTGTCAGAGCGACAGTTCCATCCGGGTACGTCTTTCCCAGGCCTGAAATTTCAAGCTGACGGTTGCCGTTGGCGGATTGACTTTTATCAGAACTGTCGTTCATGGCTCGGTTGGAGGTTCTTCGCGAATCTTACCGTGGATTTTTTTATACGTCGACCAGCCGGAGACCACGACCAGCGCGACAATGAAAAAGTAGACCCAGATGGGAACATTTTTTCCTGCGATTATGAGATACAGGTACGCCGAGATGAAAAAAAATCCGGTCAGGATCATCGGTAGGATGAAGGATTTTCCACCCCGTATGTTTTTAACGAGCCATGCCATCGATGCGAAAAAAAACGGTATCGCGCCTACGTATATCACACCGAATATGATCGGGTTTACACCGTATTTTTCACCGAAGCTGAAGAACCACTGCCTGATCGCGTCCCATTCCATATCAACCTGGCAATTCCGGACCCGTTATTACGCGGTCACGGAATTTTTATCCTCGAGTTCCTTAAGCCATTGCTTCTCGGCATCCTGAATAGTTTCCCTGATCCGTTCACGCTCGTCCTCGAGTTCCTTCTGGAGCTTGGCGCCGTCGGGAAGGAGCGCAAGGATTTGCAGGGCCAGCCAGGCGGCATTTTTTCCGCCGTCGATAGCAACCGTTGCGACCGGCATCCCGCTGGGCATCATTACTGTCGACAGGAGGCTGTCCTGGCCCTTGAGCGGACCACTCCCGACAGGAAGTCCGATCACGGGCCTGACCGTATGCGCGGCGACAGCACCGGCCAGATGAGCCGCCATCCCGGCCGCTGCAATGAATACCCTGGTGCCTTTCTCCTCAGATTCTTTAATAATCTGGATGAGACGCTCAGGATCGCGATGCGCGCTGGCCACGACCAGTTCGTAGGAAACCTTATGATTCCGGAGAATATCCAGCGCCGGATCGACCACCGTACGGTCAGAAACGCTTCCGGTTATAACTGTGACAAGAGCCATGCTTACCATCCTCTGAAGAAATTCCCCTCTCCTGCGAACCTGAACGATACAAACACTGATCGACCGTGTCAATGGCGCGATGGAAGTCCGTTCAGAATTTCAGGTGTTTGTTACAGGAAAAACAAAACCCCTCAACCCGAGGGGTGGTTAAAACAGATTGCTCACAGCACTGTTTCAGGGACCGTATCAATAGCCTGAATTGTCAATGAAACTTTCGATCATGCTCACAGGGAACACGTCGTTCATTCGCTTCAGGATATCCAGGCCCCTCTGGTCCAGGGGTTTTAATTTTATGTACCCCCGGCCATAGGAATATTCGATGGTTAGACCGAGATTCCTCAGTTTTTCCGCCAACCTCATCAGGCGCTCCTGCGTCAATGCATTTGCACCGGCACCCGTCTGTGCCTTGGACAGGAGGTTGACCTTTCTTACTAAGTACTGGATCTTGGTATTGGCGCTGTCCAGCCGTTCCTCGATCCTCGGAAGAGTTTGTATCTTCTCTTGTACGTACGCCCTGACGTTGTCAATATCGTTCGGTACCATTTTCGACCCCCAGTGGCCGGGGTGTTGCCCGGCTCGAGATAAGGGCGAATAATTAATGGCTCGAATGGGGATAGTGCCCGAACAATATTTCCAATGTGCAAACGGGGAACTCGCCAAGCGTACGTTCCCATATCTGAATCTACTTGAATGCCGGGGAATTTGCAATCCCCGAGCGTGATTTTTCAGGTTATTAAATTTTATTATATCCAGTAAAACAACTGCCGGTTAGGCTTCCCTGTGCTATAATCGGCTCCGGAAGACAATACTTTATTTGATTTGATATCATCCAGCTAAGTTACTATAGGTGATATCAGCCTGCTTTAGCGGACGGCGATTGTATAAAATGAGAAAAATTGCGATATTCCTGGTCCTGATCGTCCCGGTCTGGTTTCTCGTTTCCTGTGGGGAACCGGAGTGGCCTGAGGGCCTGCCTCACGGTGAATTGATACTGCCCAATTTCGAGGACCCCGACAATCCGGGTGCATACTTCGATTTTTCCACCGGAGAGCTCGTTTTTGGCGAGGAAGGCCGCCAGCGTGGCGACATCTACCTCGATAAAACCTTCATAGCCGGAAATCCCGGGCTGGGAGTCTCGTTGCACGACCAGCAGCCCGATTCTCTCCTGTACGACAGTACGGCTCCCGGATGGGGTTCGTCTGGATGGAATGTCCCTCCGGACAGCTCAACACCCGCGAGAATCTCGATCTACGACGGCCACAATATCTGGGTTAACACCTCCGAAGGTCACACGGCCAAGTTCAAGATACTGCTGGTCAACCCGAATTTCGATAATACTGACTACCTGAGCATAAAAATCCGTTGGATTTACCAGCCTGACGGCTCCGAGGAATTTCACCCGATAGCTAGTCCGGAAGGCGAAGAGACTTCATCTGATTAGACAGGGAGCATGAACCCTGCAGGTTAAGCCATTGGGAGGCATGAGATGAAAAAAGCTTATACCATGGTACTTGGTCTGGCAGTCACAGTCCTGATTCTCATAGGCTGTTCCGGCGGCGGCGGATCGCCTGTCGCCCCATCCACAGAAGTCATCAGGCCGACCGCTCACAACCCCAGCCTGAACATGTTAATGGGCTTCTATGAAATCGAGTTAGATGGTCAGTCCGGAGAGGCAACAATAATCCCGCTGCGAGGTCCGCAGTTCCAGGTCAACGTGGTGCAATACCTGCAGCCTCCGGACGGCAATCCCGCTAACCTTGGTGTCTCGATCAATGCCGGCGGCACCGACGTAATGGCAGGTTTGTTCGACATCGACATTTCGATAACTCACCCGTTCCCGGGTACAAATATCCGTGGGTTTGACGTGAGAGGCATCGTTCTCGGCGCCAAGGGCACACAACTCTCGGAGTTCGATTTCGAAGCCCAGTACCCGAAACCCACAGAACTCCGGCTTCTGAACGCCGACGGATATACACGATGGTGGAACGATGTTGAGTTCCCGACTCCGGGACTGTTCGGCTATACAGAGCCAATCCTTGGTTCAGGGGACCCCAAGGCCACGGTAAACGGGTATAAATATTTCGCCGATGGACTCGAAGCCGGTGATCCGATGATGGTCGATGTGGCGACACGCGGCACTTTCTCCACGGAGGACGAACTTGGTGACCCGAACACATTGACACGTCAGTTCATTATCCAGTTCCCGATGCAGGGCGGTTTACCACAGGTGAAATTCCGGTATGCTATCTGTGCTTCGTTCGCTCCGGCAGATGCCGGTTCAACCGTACCTGCGCCTGTTGAAGATTACACGATTGACGCCAACTGTCCCGAGGCGTACCAGCTTTCAGTCAGCCTGGTACCGTCGAACACAGCATGGTATACGTCCACAGGTGGTGGCGGCGACCTCAGGTTCCATTTTGAAATCTGGGACTGGCAGACACTGGAAAATCCGGGTGGCGTAGAAACCGAGATTGACCTGGTCAGGATGGAATCCACGACGCTGTGGGATGGTTTAATCGATCCGATTGCATCTGGAGTTCCGGTAGGCTCATCAGGCACAACGTCTTCCGCATGGGTGGTTGAGATTCCGAATGTCACTCCTGATGCGCAGATCCAGGAGATTTTCAT
>JAUWTM010000153.1 GCA_030614715.1 Planctomycetota bacterium | reverse complement strand
TGGACGCACTGCCGTGCTGTGCTACGGGATGTGCTACATAAATTGAGTACCATTTAAGGAAGAGGTTGGTTTGATTCTTCGAGGGGGGCACGACTAATGAAGTCGTCGGGGATACGATGCCAGAAACGGACGCTGTCCTCGCCCTTCATCCAGCAGAGATAGACCTCTTCACCATCGGGCTTGATGTGAGGGAAGTCTACGACGCCCTTAACGAAATTCTTGATGAAGAGCCCCTTCCTGTCGAGTTCCGCAATCAGGTTTTTGAACTGAACGTATTCCGCAGGTGGGCCGCCGTCGGTGTGTCCATTGCCCTTTGGACGCCAGAGCCCGGTCATAATGTCGAAGCCGCGGTTGTCGAGATCTTCGAAGAGCATGATGATTTGATCGACCCTCTCGATAATCCAGGGAAGGAGATCATTAGCCTCGTCGACAGAAAAGTGAATTTCATGCTGGCAGGATCGCATATCAGGCTGAACAGGTTAACATGCACCAGAGTCGCATGTCATATGTAAAGGGTTTTTATTATGTTGATATTTAGTGACATGCGACTCCGGTGCATTGTCTTTTATACTTGCACCTTGACTGCGATTGGGCTAGCATTTCGTCCGGTAACGAGATATGAAAAGAATTGACTTTATAAACTGGTTCGAGGACGTCCGTCTTGGCACAAGACGGTTAATCACGATGGTGCCCGACGAGGCGTTTCATTACCGTGCTCATCCGAGTTCCACCGACCTCGAACACCTCATGCGCGTATTTGCAGGTCTTGAAGAGCAGTTCGTGAAGGGAGTCTGTACGAACGACTGGTCGATGACCAATCAGCCGACCGACGTACGCCGTCAGATCACACGTGCTTACGCTGAGGATACAGACGATTTCGAGGGTCTGGACTCAGATACCGAGTTCTTTGAGACTGTGGACGAGATTATCGACCACCTGGATATGATCCACCAGGAGGCACTCGATATCATCGCAGACCTTTCAGACGAAGAATTCCAGAATCGCAAGGTGAATGTTCCATGGGGAGAGGAGGCTACTGTCCAGAGATTCCTGATCGGCATGGTCGAAAAGGAGATACATCACAGGGCGGAGCTCTACGAAGCGTTGAGACATTACGGAACCGATATGTCACCGATGATCATCTGGGGGCCCTGAGATATATCGACGGTTCAATCACTTGATACCGATAGTTTTTTAATGTAGATTTGCCCCTGGGCGGCCGATACTCTGAGTCCGGACATCGAACTGCAATGAAAACGAAAATACATAGAATACGACTGATATCCATTGTGACTGGAATGCTGCTGGCCATGCTTGTGACAGCTAATCCTGCAGTCGCACAGGAGGATGTCAGCGATTTCACCGATACATTCCAGGTCTTCATGCAGTCGAGGGACGCTTTCCAGACGTACGACCTGACCCCGGCGGACATCGTCTATGCCCTGCCCGACAGCTACCGTATCGGTCCCGGGGACGTAATCCAGATCGTACTCAGCGGTTTAATCAACGATGTAATGGTGGTGCAGGTTGGACCACAAGGGGATATTTACGTCCATCCGGCGGGAATCCTCGATGTCGAAGGTCTGACGATTGAAGAAACACGTTCGTACGTCACAGAGGAACTCTCGCTCTACCTGATCAATTATGAATGTTCCGTCCAGCTTCTCAAGGCAAGAAGAATACAGGTATACCTGCTCGGACAGGTACGTCAGCCGGGAATTTACATCGCACTCGCGGGATCGACCGCACTTGGAATTATTCAGACAGCGGGAACGCTTGTACTGAACCCGCAATCGATCGAGTTCGATGAAATGGAGATCGTGCATCCGTACTTCAGGTCCCTGACTTCGGGTGCGGGCAGGATAGTTGAGGTCTGGCGTGACGGAGAACGTGTCGGGCGGGTAGATATCGCGCAGGTGGCGATAGGCGGACGGTCACAGAACGACCTGAGTCTCGAGGACGGTGATGCGCTTTATGTCACGCCGAACAGGAATCCCATCGTTGTGCGTGGAGGAGTAGCAAGACCCGGCACGTACGAGCTGCGTGCAAACGACACAGTACTCGATATAATCGCGCAGGCGGGCGGGTACCGCAGCATGATGATGCTGAGCTCGGTTGATGTCGAGAGACGTAATCCCGAGGGCAGTGAAACACCGACGTCAATGATCTCTCTCAACCTGACCGATCCCGAGTTCAATGCACGGGAATTCGTATTCCAGCCCGGCGACATTCTGAGGGTACCGGAGGTCCGGGACCAGGTGTTCGTGCTCGGTGGGGTCTGGATGCCGCAGGCAGTCGATTACCACGAGGGCTGGACGGCACTGGATTACATCGCTGCGACAGGCGGACCTGTAGCGCCAACCGATGAGAGTGCGATCAGGATCATCAGCTTCCCGATGACCGACCAGCAGTCCATATCGCAGTTTAATATCAAGGCCATCTACATGGGCGACGAGCCGGTTGAGGTGATACCAATCGAGCCGGGAGATCTGATCTGGGTGCCGTGGGAG
The DNA here is from genome assembly GCA_030614715.1 of Planctomycetota bacterium. GTDB lineage: Bacteria > JAJVIF01 > JAJVIF01 > JAPKYR01 > JAPKYR01 > JAUWTM01. Next base: position 7,332 of record JAUWTM010000153.1, on the reverse strand, counting down.
AACCAGCCGTTCTACGGGGTCGGGGTAACAAACGCAATCGCGACAATCCTTGGTCAGACGCTTGGCATACTGAGGATTATTCAGGATATTGGGTAAGTGAATTAAAATAATCAGACTAAATTTGTACGAATATTTATATTTGTAATTATCTTAACTTGACAATATGGGGGTGGAGGGAGATATACTTACTAATTAAAAATTGAGGTGGTCCGTGATGATTAATAGATTCTCCTCTATTTTAGTATTTGCTGTCCTTCTCTTCATACTTGCCGTTCCTGCAGAGGCAAGCGTCTACACTCAATCCGGTGTAAATCAGCTTAACTACAACATCGGTGTTATAACTGCAGGGGCACGCGTTTACTACGCTGAAAATGAATACTGGCCATCCAGCATAGGTGACTTGCTGGATGATGGCTGGATTCCCCGGAATCTGCAAAATCCATTAACAGGCGAGCCAATGGACTACGGGGCATCAGATTGCCAGACCGACGACCTGTTAATCACGAACAGTGAAGGCATTCCATATCTGAACTGCCTGTCCCCATCAGGCAGTTCAACCGAGATTGACTTAACGGAAAGTGATTGCGGCCAGCTCGGACACGTCGGCGCAGATTTAATTTTATACAACTACCAGGTCAGGGTGCATAACTCATTCAAGGCATATTGGGGTGAGTTCGACTCGCTGCCAGAATCAATAGCTGACATGCAGGATGCAGGGTTCTGGCCATTTGATGGTAACGAACTGAATCCCCTGACGCTGGAACCCATTAATTTTTACAATGCAGCTCCAGGAGACCTGAATTTCGTGTTCGAAGCTGACAGAGTATCTTGCGGATTCATTTTTACAGACGGTTCTGTGGGAGCAGCATCATTAAATTTAGAGACGGCGTATAACATGATTTAAATATCTGGAATCAGAGCATAGTCTCGAAATACCAGTCACCCAATAACAAAGATAGAACCAGTAGCGACGCATGGCAATGCGTCGTATATTTAATTTTATCGCAAAATGCTATGTGCCTGATACGACTGCGACGCTTTGCCAAGCGTCGCTACGGCATTTTGAAAAATTTGGGACAACCCGGAAGCTGCTATCCGGTATGAAAATCACATGCCCCCGTTTTAGAATGCGGTTGATTTCCATCCCCGTACATCGCATACTAACTGATTCGAAGGTTCATGAAATGAGCAACAATGATTCACAACCAGTACCGCTTATGGCTCCGATGAGGGCTTTCGAGGAGCAGGAAGCCGAGATTCTCGAAGTGACGTCACGTGTACTGAAGTCTGGTATGTGGGCTTACAGCATCGAGGGAAAAGCCCTTGAGACGGAACTGGCTGAATACATGCGTGCCGACCGTGTATGCGTGGTAAATTCCGGTACCGATGCTCTGACGCTGTCCCTAAGGGCACTTGGTGTCACATATGGAGACGAGGTCATCACCCCGGCATACTCGTTTTTCGCATCGGCATCGGTTATTTCACTTGTCGGTGGAACGCCGGTATTTGTAGATGTCGAAGACAGGACGTTCAACATCGATCCCGAAGCTGTCGAGGCAGCCATCACTCTTAAAACCAAGGGTATCATCGCCGTTCACCTGTACGGGCTTCCGGCCGAGGTGCAGAAACTTCGCGAAATTGCTGATAAACACGGAATATTTTTACTTGAGGATGCATGCCAGGCTATCGGCGCAAAATATAACGGCAGGATGGCGGGCACGTTCGGCGATCTTGCCTGCTTCAGTTTTTACCCGACCAAAAACCTCTCGACGTGCGGTGAGGGAGGATGCGTATCGGGTCTGAACTCCGAAGCAGTTGATAAGGTGTCGAAATTACGTCTGCACGGCGAGACAGAGAGGTACCATCACAGCCTGCTTGGACGTAATTCACGCATGCACGAGATCCAGGCGGCGATTCTCCGGATCAAGCTGAAAAAACTTACAGAATGGACTGAAAAACGTCAGGAGATCGGTGGGCGTTACACCGACGCATGGGCCGACCTCCCGATGCGGGTGCCGTACGTTCCCAAAGGCTACGAACACGTATACCATCTGTACGTAATTCAGTCCCGTGACCGCGACCGTCTCAGGGATAATCTTAACGAGAAAATGATCGGCAATGGCGTCTATTACCCGGTCGCGATACCGTCACTGGAGGTCTTCAGTGGACTCGGGCATCAACCCGGTGAATTTCCGGTGGCTGAAAAACTCTGCCGCGAGGTCCTTGCGCTTCCTGTATACCCGCAGATGACGGAACAGGAGATCAACAGGGTCGAGGATACGGTACTCGATTATTTCGGGCATAAAGGATGAATGAATAAGCCCGGGCTTGAGATGTGATCAGGAATGGCTGAAGAAAACCAGAACGACAACATTAACGAGCACGAACGACTTTCGGATGAGCTGGAGAGCCGTCGAAGCAACCTCGCCCGGATCATCGAGTACGGGATTGACCCGTGGGGCGGACGGTTCAAGTCAAGCGCCACCACTGCCGATCTGCACTCAGATTATGATGGCTCAACAAAAGAGCAACTTGAGGAAAAGAAAGTCAGCGTTGCGATTGCCGGACGGCTGATCGCGTATCGAAAGCACGGTAAGGCAGCATTTGCGGATATTATCGACAGCACGGGAAAAATCCAGCTCTTCTTCAGGTTCAACGAGTTAAATGAACAACCGGCTGGAGACGGCGCGAATCTCTGGGATCTTCTGGACACACTCAACCTCGGTGACTGGGTCGGTGCAAGCGGTGTTTTAATGAAAACCCGGACGGATGAACTAACCGTACGGGTTGCGGAATGGCGAATCCTCGGGAAAGCACTCAGGCCGCTTCCTGAAAAATACCACGGGCTGAAAGACAAGGAGCTCAGGTACAGGTATCGATACCTCGACCTTATCGCGAATCCTGAGATACGTGAGGTTTTCAGGGCACGGACCGAGGTAATTAAAACGATACGTTCGGTGCTCGATGAACGTGGGTACATGGAGGTAGAGACCCCGGCTCTGCATAAGATCGCGGGAGGGGCAGCAGCAAGACCGTTCGTCACACATCACAACGCGCTCGACATCGATATCTACCTTCGAATCTCACTCGAGCTTCACCTGAAACGCCTGATGATCGGGGGTTTCGAGAGGGTGTACGAGATAGGGCGGATTTTCCGTAACGAGGGAATGGACCGCGATCATAATCCTGAATTCACGATGCTCGAAGCGTACGAGGCTTTCGGGAACCTCGACACGATGATGGAACTGGTGGAGACCATGTGCAGGACGGCGTGCGAGAGAGTGCGTGGTGAAACCGTTACGAAATTCAGGGATCACGAGATCGATTTCGGACCGGCATTCAGACGGGCTGACTATGCGGAATTAGTCAGGGAGTACACAGGGGTCGACATCAACGAGTCGCGCGATCGGAATACTCTACTGAAAGCATGCAAGGACAAGGAACTCGATGTCGATGATAACGCGACGGTCGGTCAATTGATCGATGAGCTGTTCGACGAACTTGTCCAGCCCGATCTTATCCAGCCTACGTTCGTTGTAAATTACCCTGTCGAATTAAGTCCCCTTGCGAGAAAGCATCCCGAGAGGGAGGGATTCGTGCAGCGGTTCGAGCTGTTCGTGTGCGGTCATGAAATCGCGAACGCCTTTACAGAGCTGAACGACCCGGTTGACCAGCGCGCGAGGTTCGAGGAGCAGCAGAAAATGCGTGCTGCGGGTGACGATGAAGCGCATCCTGTCGATGAGGATTTCCTGAACGCAATCGAGCACGGTATGCCGCCTGCTGGTGGGGTAGGCATGGGCGTGGACCGTTTAGTGATGCTCGTAACGGGATCTCATTCGATCAGGGACGTAATTTTCTTCCCGATGATGAGGTAAGTAGACTCGAATATTTAATAAACATTTCACACAGTATGTGCAATTCACTAACTGATCCGATTGAGGATCTTTTTTTTATATTTTTTTTCAATTTTTATGTCAGCTTTTAGCGTTTCCAGGCGTTTAACAGGTAGATACATCCCAAGATTGCGGGCAGGATGCCCGCTAGACAGCCGGCGGGACGCCCGCGCTACGTATTGGGGAGACGACCGTGCTACGTATTGGGGGGACGGCCCGTGCTACGTATTGGGGGGACGGCCCGTGCTACGTATTGGGCGGACGCCAGCGCTACGTAAGGAGTAAATAAACATGTCCCAGGATTCCAAGGAGAATGTGATGCAGGATCAAGATGATAAATATGCTTCTTCACGTAGCGCGGGCGTCCCGCCGGCTGTCTCGCGGACGTCCCGTCCGCAGTTCGGCGAAGTTACCATCAGGTCCCGTGGATACCTCCCCCATCTCGAGATGGAGGATGGGACTTACTTCGTAACGTTCAGGCTTGCCGATTCACTTCCCGAACATGTGCTTCAGGATATGCTCCATAAAAAGGAACAGGCATTAGCAAAAGCTGAAAAAAGTACACATGGTTTAACACGAAAGGAAAGGAAGCAAATATCAGCTGAATTTACTCAGGGCATCGAGAATTATCTCGATAATGGATCAGGTTCGTGCATCTTACGTAGGACTGAAGCAGCCACTATCGTCAGAGATGGGTTATTGTTTTTCGAGGGGGACAGGTACCGGTCATACGCATGGGTGATCATGCCGAACCATGTCCATTGTTTATTCAAACCGTTGGGCAATCACACGTTGAGTAAAATTCTGCACTCATGGAAATCGTACACAGCTAAGAAAATAAATAAAGTTACTGGAAAGACAGGGGTAGTCTGGCAGGGGGAATACTACGACAGGCTGGTTCGAGACGATAAGGAGTTTTACAGGTTTATGGAGTACATCGCGGATAATCCATTGAAGGCGGGATTAAGGGATTGGAAGTGGGTTTGGGAATGCGGGCAGGATGCCCGCTAGACAGCCGGCGGGACGCCCGCGCTACGTATTGTGCTACGTTATTAGGGGAAATACCGGGGATTAAGATCAGTTGAAATTAAGAATCAGCCTTAAGAATATTTTATCAACCCTAAGAATATTTTATCAGCGACAGTATTGGGATGTCGCCGAGTTTTTCGGCACCGTTCAGGAATTCCAACTCGACAACAAAGCTGAATCCTGCGATGTGTGCACCGGTTTTCCTAATCAGGTTGCCGGTAGCGGCAGCTGTACCGCCTGTGGCAAGGAGGTCATCGACGATCAATATCTTATCGTCGGGACCCATCGCGTCGATGTGCATCTCAACGCAGTCGGTACCGTACTCAAGCTCGTATTCCTCGCTGTGGGTATCATACGGGAGCTTTCCCGGCTTTCGAATCGGGATAAATCCGACTCCGAAAAGCCCGGCTACAGGGCATCCGAAGATAAATCCCCTCGATTCAATACCCGCCACAGCTGTTATGCCAGCGTCTGCGTAATGCTCGTAAATGCGGTTCACAGCGTAGGATGTAGCATCGTGACTTTTTAAAAGGGGCGTGATGTCCTTGAAGATAATCCCCGGTTTCGGGAAATCCGGAATGTCTCGAATAAATTTTGTAAGGTCCACTTGATCACCTTTTTAACATGGAATGTAAACGTGTACGATGGAATGTAAATGTGTACGACAGTGTATGGTATTCAAGTATGCACGTCCGGTCAAGAAGTACTGCACGTCCAGTCAAGAAATAATGCGTCCGGTCAAGAAATAAAAAGGCGCCGGCTGTCTCACGGACACGTAAGCACGCCGGCGCCTTCAAACAAGGCTATGTTTTCCGATTACCTGATGCGATATGGTTCCTCGGATTTGGTTTTCATCGTTTCGGCAAGTGCCTCGACAAGCTTATGAGTGGCCTCGACAACCCTTTCTGCACGTGCCAGGTCGAGATCCTCAGCTTCCGGGGTACCCTCCTTCTCCCAGTACTTCTGGATTTTCATCAGGTATCCTTCATACTCCGGGGAGATCAGACGCTTGTCGATGAACTCCTTCCGGTATGTTGATGCAACGGTCCTGTGGCTGGCAACCTCGAAACCCCTTTTCATTAATGCGGCCTTTGCAGCCATGAACATCACGTTGTAAGCGTCCGGGACCATGTGGTCTACCTCACCGCGCTCGACACGGTTGATCATGTCCCGAACCTTAATACGAGCTCTTCGCATGAGGCTGTCAGCTTCCGCGCTGTTTAACATTACAAGCCTCCTCTACCGAATTTCTGCCTGAATCTTGCCTGTCCAGTCTAATTGTATCACATTATTAAATCTCCAAAAACATCTGCATCAAATGTCTAAACAAACTCAATATCGGAAAGCTGAAATTCCACCGAAGTTTTACCCCGCCAGGTGTTCAAAATGAACTGACCGGCGGTCCGTGCATGCTTCCCGTGGGCATCGAAACCAGCAAAATACCGGGCCATGGAGAACCCGATACCCTTCATTATTAAGCCGTTTTCGGACTGGAGCGATACCTGCAGGTGCTCCGATTCTCTCCCGACCGCCCTTGTCTTCTCTATAGTGACCGGTTCCCAGATGAAGGACGGCTGTGGATTCCCTGCCCCCCAGGGCCTTGTAGCATCAAGTTCCCTTACCCTGCCGGGATCACTGGGGACCTCATCGATTGCGAAATCAACCTCAAGCCGTCCCGGAGCCGGAGTCCATTTCACCGACCTGGACACTTCGAGGAAATCATCGAGATTTTCAGGACGAACCGTGACTCCAAGCGCTCCAGTATGACCGCCCTGGCTTTCGGTCAGTTCCCTTACCGGTTCCATCAGCTCGAGGAGATTTTCACCACCGAAGGTCCTCATGCTCCCCCGGTACAGGGGCCCCGAATCATCCTTGCCCGGAGCCAGGACAAGCGACGGTCGTCCGGTGGATTCAGCAAGCCTCACCGCGGCAAGTCCCGCGAGGCCGGGGATGCAATCCGGGTCTACAAGCACCAGCACGCCTGCATCCGTGTCGCTCCAGGCCACCTCAGGGAGCTGCATGAGCCTGTCGGTGATCGTCTTCTGGATCTTGCGACGCTCCTTATTCATCCGGTCGAGGGAGCGGAAGAAACGCCATGCCGTGTCCTCATCCTTTGCCCTGAGAAGCCTGGCAGCGACGTACGGGTCGCCAAGCCGTCCCGCAGCATTTACGGTCGGAGCCATCCCGAATGCAACATCCCGTGCGGATACCGGTTCGGTATTGTCCTGACGTCGCGTTCCCTCGTAAAGGATCTTCAGACCTGGAATCACGCTGTTTGGAATTCCCGGCAGACCCAGCGACACAAGTGCACGGTTTTCCCCGGTCAACGGGCAGACATCGGCAATCGTGGCCATCGCAACCAGGGGCAGCAGACGTGCATGCGCCGATTCAACGTCCTCATCAAGCTCAC